>DATIOJ010000126.1:0-77552 GCA_035473355.1 Candidatus Limnocylindrales bacterium | reverse complement strand
CGTCTATGACCTGGTCCTCTCCGTCCCGGGCGACCTGCTCCAGGGAGTCGGCAACCGGAACGCAGGGATAGCCGCGCTGGGGAGTCTGCTGGGCCTTGTGGCGGGCCTCCTCTTCGCCTTCATCGCGCCTGCCCTGTACCTGCAGACCTACCGCCGCGGCTTCAACGGCGGCTTCGACGTCGGTGGCGTCTGGGCGATGGCCACCGGCAACACCAACGCGAGCGTGATCGGCGGCCTCATCTGGATCGTTGCCGGCATCATCAGCATCGCGGGCTTCATCGCCTGCTGCGTCGGCCTCATATTCACGATCCCGTACGCCGCGGCCATCACGGCCGGGGTCGTCATCTGGTATGAACGCCAGGTCAGCGGCCCGGCCGAGCTACCCGCCCAGCCGGCCTGAGCTCCCCGGGCCCTGGCCGGCCCGCTTGCAAGAAATTCGCGCGCTTGACGTTGTGCTGGTTAACGTCCCATCAACCCCGGAGGAAACATGACAGCACTACGTCGCAGAAAAGTCCTTGCAGCGTTGCCGAAACTAACCCGCCGGTCGCGGCAGGCGCGATCGTTTCTGGACGGTCCCGGCTGCACGTGCGAAAGCTGCGTGCAAGCCTGGGACCGCCATCAGGTCCACAAGGCGTCGCCCGTCCGGGAATCGCGAAGGCTCCGGCTCGGCCTTTACTGAAGCCGCGCCCTAGCCCCGGATGGACGTGAGCAAGGCGACGTTGCTCAGCGATACGAAGGCCAGGCAGATCGTCGCCGCCTGAACCGCGATGAGCGACACGCGGAACGTGAAGCGGGAGAGGCGATCGTTGGCGCGCACAGCCCGAGCCGCGGCGATCAGGGCGGCCGCGGCAGAGGCAACGATCAGGACCTTGAAGCTCCAGAAGAGCGCGACGCCGCCGACCTCGAGAAGCCGGGCGCTGATCGGCATCGACTCGAGCGCCCCCTGGGCGCGATCGATCGCGGTGGTCAGGGTGTCAGTCGCCTGGCTTCCAAGCAGCAGGCCACTCCACAGCAGGGCCTGCCGGATCTCCACTCCAGTACAACGCGCCGGCCTGCCGAGATGGCTTCACGCGTCGGGTAGCTGATTGTGCTTCCTCTCCCGCAGAGCGAAGAGAGATGCCAGCCACAGGATGACGACGCCGGCGAGGGCTGAGTCGGACCAAACCTGGAAGAGAGCTGGGAAGCCAAAGCCGTCCGCAAATGCGTTCGTGAACCCCAGGTAGAGGGGCCCGATCAAAAGCCAGCTCGCCGCCACGGAACCGAGGAGCCCGCGAGAGTGGATCCGAATGCCCCGGTCCAGCAGGACGACCATCGGGAGCAGCAGAAGCACGAGCTGGCCCGCCCACACGAGCGTGAGGAGAAGGGGCGTGGCCGCAAGGCTCGCGGCCACCTCGAGGCCGCGACCGTCGGCGTCGGGACGCGGCCGGCCCAGCCGCCAGCCGGTGATCACCAGCACGGCGAGCCCGAGGCCTGCCGTGAGAACGAGGACCAGAGCGTCGACGCCCCGCCCCTCCAGGTACAGGCTCTCAGGGTGGATGAGGCGCGCCACCGCGGCCAGGGGCGACACGTTCATCTCCTCCCCCGAGCCCTGGCTGACGGATGGCACCACCTGGAGGAGATACTCCGGGAGCAGGCTGGGCACGGCGATGAGCCACAGTCCGACCCACGTCGCCGCCGCCGCCGAAACGATCCACCAACGACGCGCCCACGCTCCGAGGAGCAGGATCGGCGCCTGGAAAAGCTTGATCGCGAGCCCCACCCCGAGCGCAGCGCCGCCCCACCAGCGATCGCCGCTCCGCCACGCGGCCAGCAGAACCACGCCCATCACCAGGACGACAAGCTGGAAGTTTCGGTTCTGGATCTCGGTCAGGGTGGGCGCGAAGCCCATGCAGAGCAGAGCGATGAGCAGGCGCTCCTGCCAGTCCCTCACGCCGAGGGTCCGGATGACAAGAAGGATGAACAGGGCCAGCAGGAGGTTGGCGACGATCAGCGCGAGGCCGTCGGCAAACGCTGGATCGAGGGCGGTCAGAGGCTGGACGATCCAGAGGGCAAACGGTGGGTAGACCGCGCCCGCTGCGCCGAGCCATCCCTGGGTGTGGCCCGAGCAATGACCGGTGCTGCACTGATACGGGTCGCCACCCGTGGCGATGAGGCGGGCGCCCTCGAGGTAGACCTGGCGAAAGTCGCTGGCCTGGTTCCACGTCAGCGGCCAGACGACGCCGTACCACGCGTACGCGATCGCGATCGGCACACCGGCCACGGCCAGCAGGACGGTCCGAAACCGGCGGTTGTCCAGAGCAGAACCCCAAACGGGCGACGTTGGACGGGGTTCCGAGCGAGCTTGGTTGAGACGGGAGGTGGTCGCCACCAGCCGCCTATTTTGGCCTCGCGAACCCAATTACCGGCTGCGTAAGGGGCGGCGCCCTTCGGGTCGAACCTGACCGTTTCGCGTTCCCAGTTTGGAGGTGAGGAATCAATGGACACAGGAACCCTCGTGACCATCCTGGTCGTGGCCATGGTGGTCGTGGTCGTGCTCGTTCTGATCCGGGCCGCCGGCGTAGGCCGCCGCAGGCCTCAGCTGCGTGCCCTGACGGCCGAGTCTCGAGACAAGTACATCAGCGATTGGGATGAGATCGAGACCAAGTTCGTCGAAGCCCCGGAGCAGGCCGTCCGCGAGGCGGAAGCCCTCGTGATGTCAGTCCTGCGCGAGCGCGGGCATCCGCTCACGGAACGCGATCTTCCGCAGGAGGTCCAGCGGGCGCACCGTCTGGGCTACGCGTCTCGCGACAAGACGGAGGGCATGCGCCAGGCGCTGCTCCACTACCGCGCAGTCGTGGAGCGGATGGTTGGCCCCGAAGACCCGGTCCTGCGCGAGCAGCGGCGTCGCGAGATGGCCTAAAGCCCGGGCGCGGTCACGTGCGGCCACGCGTCGCTGACGCTGGCCAGCCGTGACGTGATCTCTGAAGTGCCCGCGATGCTGTAGATGTAGGTCACGCCCGTTGGCGTCGGCTGGCCGCCAAAGCATGTCGGACATGCCTTCTCTCCGCTGTACCAGACGAGGTCGTTGGTGAGGAACGCAACGCCTGACCGGCCGGGCGGCGTCGTGTTTTGCTGGTTGTTGGCCTGCACGCTGTAGAACCCGACGCCCCCGAGCCCTGAGCTGGTGCGAAAGGTGTATGCGATCCAGCGGCCGTCGGGCGATGAGCGTGGCCGTATCCAGTGCAGCGAGGTCATCGACGAAAGCCCCGCGCTGGGGTCCCAGCGATGCACGTTGCCGCTCGAATCGCGGAAGTAGAGGCGGCTGGGTACCGACGCCCATACCGCCATCGTCACGGCAGAGGTCGAGTAGGCAAGCGAACCGTCGCTCACGCGGCGGATCTGGTCCGCCGCGGTCGGACCGCTGCCTCCCACGTGAAAAGTCTGAAAGAACGCGACGTACTGCCCGTCGGGGGAGAAGTTGAGAAAGCTGTCGTCCTCATCCGGGTTGACACCGCGATTGGGCGCTGCGGGCAGCGTGGTCAACACGCGGTTGCCGGATGGGCCCGCGAGGTGCCACGCGACGCCGTCGAGATAGGTGATCGACCGGCCGTCGGGGCTGACGGCGTACTGGCCTGAGCCGAAGCCCGCACCGTACGTGGCGAGGATCGAAGTGGAGCCGGATGCGAGGTCGGCCTTGATGATCTGGTTCGACGCGGTCTCGTAGATGACGGACGAGGCGCTGGCGAACTGCGGCGCGACAGCTGTGGAGTCGAACGTGCAGAGGTTGTGGGCGTTGGCGGGATCCTGGATGTCTCGCACGACAACCGTCGGATCCCCGACGACGGTGCCGATCACGAGGTTGTCACCCGCAGGAACCGTCGCAGTGCAGTGGACGAGGGATGGGGGGCCGCCCCCGGGAGAGGAGCTCGGTGAGCTCGCCCCCGAGGCGGTTGCGCTCGGGGCCGCCGAGCTCGAAGGAGACGCTGAGTTATGCGCTGTGGATGGGGTCGAGCCGCCGCAGCCGGCGAGAACGAGCAGCATGACCAGGACCGTGCCCCTCGCGCGCACCGGGTAACAGTAACGGGCGAACCAGCTCTTGATCGTCAGTCGCGCGCGGTCGAGCCGGCTCTCGCGATGCGATCGACCGCGATCCTGCGCGCAGCCGCGTCCGTGCTGATGCCGTCGTGCTCGGCACGCTCGAAGATCTGGTACACGGAATCGCCGATGCCTGCCAGCTTGGCGTCGAGCACGTCGCGCGTCCAGTGCAGCTCTTCGAGCCCGCCCCCGTGCAGGACGCCGCCCGCGTTGATCACGAAGTCCGGCGCGTAGGCGATGCCGCGCGCGCGCAGGAGATCAGCGTCCGAGGGCGACTCGAGCTGATTGTTGGCGCCGCCCGCAATCGCGCGGCAGCGCAGGGCCGGAATCGTTCGCGCATTGAGGATGCCGCCGACCGCGCATGGTGCGAGCACGTCGCACTCGGTGGTCAGTGCGAGGTCTGGCTCCACGACGCGCAAACCGCGCTCGCGCAACGCCTCGAGCCTCTCGCGGTCGATGTCGGTTGCGATCACGGTCGCGTCGGCCTCCATGAGCAGGTCGATCAGGTGACCACCGACCCCACCGGCGCCCTGCACCAGAACGGTCCGCGCGCTCAGCTCGTCGGAGCCGAAGGCGTAACGGCACGTGGCGCGGATCCCGTGCAGGACTCCGACGGCGGTGTCAGGCGCTGTGTCGCCTGAGCCGCCGGCCGCCTCCGTCCTGCAGAAGACGAATGGGGTGACCTCTGCGATCACGTCCATGTCCGTGGCGGAGGTGTTCATGTCGGGCGCACAGCTGTAGAGGCCGCCGAGCGAGTTCACGAAGGCGCCGTACTCGCGCAGGAGGCGTCGTCTCGCCTGACCCTGTGGGATCTCCGGTGTCGGTAGAGCGATCACAGCCTTGCCGCCCCCATGCGGAAAGTCGACGGAGGCGAACTTCAGGCTCATCGCCTCGGACAGCCTCATACCGTCGGCAAGGGCGTCGGCCGGGCTCGGATAGTGCTTCATCCGTGTTCCGCCGCCGGATTTGCCGAGCGCGGTCGAGTGCACGCAGATGAACATCCACGTGCCCGTGGCGCGGTCGACGTGGATCGAAACGGATTCGCCGTCCCAGGCCCCCAGGAGGTCTTCCAATACCTCCCTAGTTAAGCCGCTTTTGGATGCTCCACGACGGCAAGAACTCGCGGCGCCACGAACCGGGCAGTCCGGATCACGCCGCCGTTTCGGGTCAGCTCGCGGACTTCAACCGTCGTGCGTGAGCTGCGCACCTCCACGCTCCGACCGGCCCGCTTGGCCTCGATCACATACTCCCTGGCGGCGCCGTTGCCGGCGTCGACCAGAACCTCGACGAAATCTCCCTTTGCCATGCGCCTTTCATTCCCATTTCGAGCTCAAGTCATGCCTTTCCTGGAGGTGGCCCGACCTACGCCGAGGCCAGCCGAGGTGGCGGGTCTTCGTGCTTCGAGTCACAATGCGCCTTCGATGCCCCTACTGCCGCTCGACGCCCAGAACGAATACCGCGATCGCTACAGCCGGCTGCGTCCGGGCTGGCGTCCGAGCGGCGACCAGCTCGAGGCGATCGTCAGGGGCTACGTAACCCTGGACAGCAACGTCCTCGACCTCGGGTGCGGACGGGGAGGGGTCGCCGAGGTGATCTGGCGAGACGTCCGGCTTGCGGCAGGGGTCGACCCGGACCTCGCCTCGCTGACCGAGCATCGTGCGGCCGGGATGCCGGTCGTGCGCGGGATCGGGGAGAACCTTCCTTTCGCAAACGACTCGTTCGACCTTGTTGTGTCGGTGTGGGTTTTGGAGCACCTCGTCGATCCCCTCGGCACGTTCATCGAGGTGCGCCGGGTGCTCCGGCCGGGTGGCCATTTCGTATTTCTGACTCCCAATCTGCTGAATCCGCTCATGGTCGTCAACCGAATCGGAAAGGCCCTGCCGGGGCTTCAGCGGCGGGTGGTGCCGCGCGTATACGGACGCGACGAAGCCGACACGTTCCCGGTGCAGTATCGGGCCAACACCGGACGCGACATCAAAACGTATGCGCGTGGTTCGGGACTTCGGGTCCAGGAGCTGCGCGTCGTGTCAGATCCGACCTATCTCGCGATGAATGGCGTCCTCTTCAGCGCGTCTGTGATGTCCGAGCGTTTGATGCCTAAAGGTTGGGGCGTTCACCTGCTGGGAGACCTAGTCCGGACCCAGTAGGTACCCCATCCGGCGTGGAGTCCGTGCGATCTGCGAGACAAGAAAACCCGGGCGCCGGCCCCTTTCCTCGGCCGTTTCCTTCGCGATCATCGCGCGCCTGACCACCGCGGCACCCCACGAGCGAAAGGGCTCGGGCGGGAAGGGCCGCGGCCGCGCGTTGACCATGGGCAGGCGCACGGCGTCCGTGTCCACGCCGGTGATGAGATCGGCGATTACCTGCCCGGCCAGGTGCGACGGCGCCACACCGTTCCCGGTGTAACCGGCCGCGGAGTAGACGTTGCCCTGGCCGACGCGGCCGAACGTCGGCAGGTGCGTCGGTGAGACGTCGATTGGGCCACCCCACGCATCCTCGATGGGGACGTCAGCGAAGGTTGGAAACAGCAGCCTGAAGCCCTCCGCAGTCTCCCGCACCGCGCGCAGGTCGCCCGTGAACATGGCGTCGACCGTGCGCCTGGCGCGTCCACCCCCGCCGCCAAACGCGATGCGGCCGTCGCGCGTCGTGCGGAAGTAGCGAAGCGAGGTGCGGAAGTCGCTGATCAGCTCGCCGCCGGTCCAGCCGATCTCCTTGAGGCGGTCGGGCGCCGGCGCGGTGAGAACGATGTAGCTGCTCCACGCGACGAGCCTGCTGTTGAGCTGCGGCCAGCCGATTCCCCATGCGTTGACCGCGAGCACCGCGTGCGAGGCGCGAACCACGGCGCGGGGCGTGATCGCGTTGGTGCCGTCGAGCCCCGTCACCGGCGTCCCTTCGTGGATCGTGACTCCGCGCTCGAGCAGGACCCGACGCAGCCCACGGACCAGGCGCCCTGGCTGCACCGATGCGCCGTCGCGCATGAACGCACCGCCCCGAAAGGCCGGCGAGTCGCAGCGCGATCTGACCTCCGCCGCGCTCAGCTCGCGTAGCTCCTCCGGCACGCCCACCTCGCGCGCGAGGCTGACCATCTCTTCGCAGAGCTTCTCGTGTGCGGCGGCGGTGATCGCGAACACGTACCCGCTGCGCCGGTACCACGCGTCGATGCCGTGCCGCTCGCAGATCTCGCCGATGCCGGTGATGCTCGACGCGATTGCGCGGCACGACGCGACCGCGCGGTCGGCGCCGTACAGGGTGACGAGGCCGTGCAGTTCGTCCCACCAGCCGCTGGCGAAGCCTCCGTTGCGGCCGCTCGGGCCGCCTCCGCAGATGTCCTGTTCGAGCACGACGACCCCGAGACCGGGATTGCGTTCGGTCAGAAAATAGGCGGTCCACAGGCCTGTGAAGCCGCCGCCGACGATGACCACGTCGGCCTTCACGTCCCGGTCCACGGGAGGGCATGCCTCGCCCGGATCTTCGGACAGCGCGTCGCGCAGCCACCAGCTGCGCTGGGCCCCAGGCGTCAGCGCACCGCCAACCAGGTTGAGCACCGCGATAGTCTGGCGGAGTGTCCCGACGCCCCGAGGTCCGAGGCAGATTCGCGCCATCGGCGCCCGGAGCCAAGGAAAGGGTGGCGCGCCGAGGAGCGCATCCTAGATGCGTGACGAGGCAGCGCCGGGAACCTTGACGCTGGCTTTAGCGCCGCAGGCGCCCGGCCGACAAGGACGCGAAGATGCAAGGACACTCGGGGTCGGGACACTCCGGTGAAGCTGGACGTTTACACGGTGGTCTTGCTGCGCCGGCCCGCCGGCGCGCCCCAGCTCAGCCAGGCCGAGCTCGACCGGCTCCAGGCCGAGCACGTCGCCTTCAACGCGCGGATGCGCGAGGAAGGCCACGCGCTGGTGACGGGGCCGTTCACCGGACAGCCAGACCCGTCTCTGCGGGGCTTCGACATCTTTCGGACGTCGGTCGAGGAGACGCGGAGATTGACCTCGGACGACCCACTCGTGCGGGCGGGAAGGCTGGTGCTCGACATCTTTACGTGGTTGGTGCCGGTGGGCACCCTCGGCGACCGTCCGGCGGCTCAAATCGACGACGACTAGCGGAAAATAGACGCCATGAGCTTGAGCACGCTTCTGCTGATCATTGCGTTGGTGGTCTTCGTGGTGGCCGCAATCGGGTGGACGTGGAAGAAGACGGACCTCATCGCGATCGGCCTTGCCCTTTGGGTGCTGTCGGAGTTGATCGGCCACTCGTTGACGTTGAACCTGGCCACAATCCTGCTGATCCTCGCCTTCATCGCCTTCGTGCTTGCGGCCATCGGATGGAAGTACAAGAAGATAGGCTTGATCGCCGTTGGGCTGGCGCTGTGGATGGCCTCGATCGTGCTGCCCACGCTCATCCACTAGCAGGCCCTCCTACCCGCGCCGTGGGTTAGCGAGCAGCCGGGACCCTCGCCGTTCCTCCGCCGCCGGTCAGGCGCGCTGCGATCACGACCGGGATGATCGTGATCAGGATCACGAACGACACGACGACGTTGACCTCGGGCAGGAGCACGCCGTGGCGGATCTGGCCGAAGATCCAGATCGGCAGCGTGCTCTGCGCGCCGGCGGTGAACGTCGTGACGATGACCTCGTCGAACGACAAGGCGAACGCGAGCATCGATCCGGCGACGACCGCGGTTGAGATGAGCGGCAGCGTGATGTCGCGGAACACCTGGAAACCGTTGGCGCCCAGATCCATGGCGGCCTCGATCAGCGATCCCTGCGTGCGCCGGAGTCGGGCCAGCACGTTGTTGTAGACGACCACGATGCAGAACGTCGTGTGGCCGACGACGATCGTCGCCAGCGAAAGCGCGATGTTGTTGAAGCTGAAGAATGCGTTGAGCGCGATCCCAGTGATGATCCCGGGCAGGGCGAGCGGCAGGATGAAGAGGAGGCTGACGACCTCGCGCCCGAAGAACTTCGACCTGTGGATCGCAAAAGCCGCGCAGGAGCCGAGGACGAGTGCGATCGCGGTCGCCAGCAGGCCGGCCTGGAGGGACACCAGCAGCGCCGCCCGCACGTTGTCGTCATTCCACGTGGCGCTGAACCATTTCAGCGTCAGGCCAGGGATCGGCCAGCTCTCGATGTTCGACGTGTTGAACGCGTAGAAGAAGATCAGCAGGATCGGAATGAACAGGAAGAGCAGGATCAGGACGGCCCAGATGCGCAGCGCGATCCGCGTCCACAGACCCTCCATCCCCTAGAGCGCCTCGAACGCGCCCAGGCGATAGGCGATGGTCAGGTACACGGCCATGATGGCAACCGGCACCATCGTCAGGGCGGCCGCAAACGGGATGTTGTTCGCGATCCCGATGTTCGCGTAGACCACGTTGCCAATGAAGTTCGAGCTCGCGCCGCCGACCAGGATCGGCGTGATGTAGTCGCCGAGCGTGAGCGAGAACGTGAAGATCGATCCCGCGACGATCCCCGGCAGGACGAGGGGAACCACGACATCGCGCACCGCGCGCCACCGCCGCGCGCCCAGGTCCGCCGCGGCTTCGAGCAGCGAGTCGGGCACGCGCTCGAGGGCGGCGTAGACCGGGATGATCATGAACGGCAGCCATATGTAGGAGAAGACGATCCACATCGCCGTGTTGGTGTATCCGAGGTTAGCCGGCGGTAGGCCGATCGACTGCAGGCTCCAGTTCAGAACCCCGCTGTGGTTGAGGATGAGGATCCACGCGTACACGCGGGCGAGGTAGCTCGCCCACAGGGGCAGCAGCACCGCCGCGAACAGAAGCGTCTGAACGCGACGCGACGCCACGCGCGCCATGTAGTAGGCGAATGGAAACGCCAGGACGGCGTCCGTGATCGTCACTAGCGCGGCGATGAGGACGGTGCGGCCGATGATCGACCAGTAGACGGACTCGGTCACGATGATTCGGAAGTTGTCGAGGTTCCACTGCTGGACGATCTGGGTCGTGAACGGGTTGATGGTCCAGAAGGCTGTGATGAGCAGCAGGCCGAGGGACGCGAGATAGATCGCCACGAACCAGGCCAGCGGCGGAGTCAGGAGAAGCAGCGGCCGAAGCCAGGGAAGCCTCCAGATCAACCCTGAAAACGGGACGGCCCCGCCCCCCTTGGGGCGAGGCCGCCTAACTGTTTCTACGGCCAAGGAAAGTTAGCCCTTGATCGTGGTCCAGGCCGACACCCACTGCGCGTAAGGCACGCAGTTCTGGCTGCCGTCGTCGCAGGTGGCGAGCGGCGTCTTCCAGAACGAGATCGTGCTGAAGTAGGCGGCCGACGTCTGGTCGGCGTGGTACTGCGCGCAAGACCCTGCCTGCAGCGCTTCCATCTCGGCACAAGCCTGGCTGTTCACCGGGGTTTCGCCGAACGACAGCGCCTGCTCCGCCTGCACCTGCTTCGTGCTTACCCATTTGGTCCACATGTACGCGCAGTTGGGGTGGGGCGCCTTGTTGGCGAGCATCCACGTGTCGGCCCATCCGGTCGCGCCCTCGGTCGGGATGGTGTCGTCCACGGGCGCGCCGGCGGCCTTGAGCTGGATCGTCTGGTACGGCCAGGCGGCGCCGACGACGACGTCACCGCTCTGGAAGAGGTTGATCTCGTCCGTCGCCAGGGCCCAGTAGTGCTTGATGAGCGGCTGCTGGTCCTTCAGCAGCTTGACGGCGGCGTCGAACTGCTTCTGGGTCAGCTCGTAGGGGTCCTTGATGCCGAGGCTGGCCTGCGTCTTGCTGAGGTACAGCGCCGCGTCGGCGATCTGGATCGGGTTGTCCGGGACCGTGATCAGACCCTTGTTGGCGGGGTCGTAGATGACCTGCCAGCTGGTCGGCTTGTTGGGAAACTTCTTGGTGTTGTAGAGAAGCGTGTTCGGCCCCCACTGGAGCGAGATGCCGTAGTGAACTCCGTTGATCGTGTTGTAGGGCGGGTTCTTGAAGTAGTTCTGGAAGTTCTGCCAGTCCGGGATCAGCGCGGTGTTCATCGGTTTGACGTCGCCGCCGTAGATCAGGCGGAGGTCGGCGTCACCGGAGGCGGACACCATGTCCCACTGGCCGCCGCCACCGTCCTTCATCAAGCTCACCATCTCGTCGGATGAGCCTGCCGGGTGCAGGTTGAGCTTGCATCCCGTCTGCTGGGTGAACGGATCCGCCCACGACTTGTCGGCGTAGCCGTCCCACAGCACCAGGTTGAGCTGGCCCTCGCCGGCTCCGATCGATTGCTGCGGCTTCACGTTGGCGGTCGGCGGCTGCTGCGTCGTAGCGCCTGTGTTGGTGTTGCTCGATCCGCATGCGACGAGCAGCAGCATCGAGACCGCTGCCAGAGCTCCGAGCTTCATCGACTTCCTACCTCCCCTTTTCGAGCACGTACGTGTCATCCGGCGTCCAGGCCAGCCTCACTGGCCGACCTTCGAACTTCTGGGCGTCGCCACGAGCGTCCATATTCTGACGTACCGCCACGAGTTGCTCGCCGCGATCTAGATGGACCACGTAGCGAGTCGCCATGCCAACGTAGATGACCTCCTCGACCCGGCCTGGCTCCACCGTCATGCCGGGGTCTGGCTCCTCTCCTTCCGCCACCATCCGGATCTTCTCCGGGCGCACGACGAACCGGACGCCATCGCGCACGAGGACGTTGGAGATGCCGATGAATCCCGCCACGAACTCGGTGGCCGGTCGCTCGTACACCTCGACCGGTGGGCCGATCTGCTCGATCTGTCCGTTCGCCATGACCGCCATTCGGTCACTCATGGTCAGCGCCTCTTCCTGGTCGTGGGTGACGTAGACGAAGGTGATCCCAACCTCCTGCTGGATCTGCTTCAGCTCGATCTGCATCTCCTGTCGCAGCTTCAGGTCGAGGGCTCCCAGAGGCTCGTCCAGCAGCAGGACCTCGGGCTCGTTGATCACGGCGCGAGCCAGGGCGACGCGCTGCCGCTGGCCGCCCGAAAGCTGGTTCGGCCGGCGGCCGGCGAGCCCGCTGAGACGGACCATGTTGAGCGCGCGCTCGACGCGCTTGCGCCGCTCCGCGGCCGGGACGCGCTTGATGCGCAGGCCGTACTCGATGTTCTGGCCCACGGTCATGTGCGGGAACAGCGCGTAGTCCTGGAACACGGTGTTGGTCTGGCGTGCGTAAGGCGGCAGGTGGGTCACATCGCGGCCGCCCAGCTCGATGCGGCCGGCGTCGGGTCGCTCGAAGCCCGCGATCAGACGCAGCAGCGTCGTCTTGCCGGAGCCGGACGGCCCGAGCAGCGTGAAGAACTCGCCCTGATCGACCACCAGGTCGACCCCGGCCACCGCGACGACCTGGCCGTAGTTCTTGCGGACGCCTTGCAGGCGCAGCGCCGCTTCCGTCATCAGAGATCAGTCAAGCGACGCCATCACGTGTTTGATCTGTGTGTACTCCTCCAGCGAGTAGATGGACATGTCCTTTCCGTATCCGCTCTGCTTGTAGCCACCGTGCGGCATCTCGTTGACGAGCGGAATGTGCGTGTTGATCCACACCGTGCCGAACTGCAGCTTGCGCGCCATGCGCAGCGCGCGCCCGACATCGCGCGTCCACACCGACGAGGCAAGTCCGTAGTCGACACCGTTGGCCCACTGCAGCGCCTGCTCTTCGTCGCTGAAGCGCTGGACGGTCACGACGGGACCGAAGACTTCCTTCTTCACGATCTCGGCGTCCGGGCCTGAGGGCACGACCACCGTCGGTTCGTACCAGGAGCCGGCCTTCTTCAGGCGGGCGCCTCCGGTGAGCACCTGGGCGCCTTCCTTGCGGGCGCGGTCGACGAAGCCGGAGACGCGCGCCAGCTGCTCCTCCGACACCAGCGGTCCCATCTCCGTGTCGTCGGCCATCGGGTCGCCGACCTTGAGGCTCTTGATGGCCGGGACGAGATCCGCGAGGAGCTTCTCCTCGATCTGCGGTCCGGCGATGACGCGGGTCGCCGCGGTGCAGTCCTGGCCGGCGTTGAAGTAGCCGCCGATCCTGATCCACTCGACCACCTTTTCGAGGTCGGCGTCGTCGAACACGATGACCGGCGCCTTTCCGCCCAGCTCGAGGTGCACGCGCTTGAGGGTCGACGCCGCTGCCCTCGCCACCTCCTTGCCCGTCGCCACGTCGCCGGTGAGGGAGACCATCGACACGCCCGGGTGGCGCACGATGCCTGCGCCAACAGGCTCGCCGTCGCCGGTGATGACGTTGAAGACTCCAGCGGGAAAGATGTCCGCCGCCAGCTCGGCGAGCTTCAGCGCAGTGAGCGGGGTCCACTCCGATGGCTTGAGCACGATGGTGTTTCCGGCCGCGAGGGCGGGGCCGATCTTCCACGTCGCCATCATCAGCGGGTAGTTCCACGGCGCGATCGACCCGACCACGCCGATCGGCTCGCGCCGCAGCATGCTCGTGAATCCCTGCATGTATTCGCCCGTCGCGCGGCCCTCCAGCGCCCGCGCCGCGCCGGCGAAGAAGCGAAAGCAGTCGACGATGGGCGGGATCTCCTCTGACTTCGTGGGCGACAGGGGCTTGCCTACGTTCTCCGACTCGAGGCGGGCGAGCTCGTCGCCGTGCTCCTCGATCGCCTGCGCGAGCTTCAGCAGCCTTTCGCTTCGGTCGCGAGGCGTCGTATCGGACCAGCCTCCGTCGAATGCCTTGCGGGCGGCTGCCACGGCTCGGTCGACGTCCTGGGCGGTCCCCCTCGGAACGTGGGCGATCACCTTGCCGGTGGCCGGGTTGACGACCTCCTGCACGTCGCCGCCATCACCTGGCGTCCACTCGCCACCTATGAACATCTCGTGACGTCGCAGCGTCGTGCTCATCTGATCTCTCCCTTAAGCGCCGAGCGAGGCGCCGAGTATGTCCAGCCCTTCCTCCAGCTGATCGTCTGGAATCGTCAACGGCATCAGCGTGCGGATCACGTTGTGGTGCACGCCGCAGCGCAGGATGATGAGTCCCTTCTCGCGTGCCGCGGCCAGCACCCTGGCCGTTTCCTTGTCCGCCGGCTCCTTCGTCTTCCGATCGCGGACGAGCTCCATCCCCGCCATCGCGCCGACGACCCTCACGTCGCCGATCAGCTCGTGGTCCCTGGCCCAGCTGTCCATCCGTTCCTCGATCACCGAGCCGATCCGCGCCGCGCGCTCCGGCAGCTTTTCGTCGCGCATGATGTCCATCACCGCCAGCCCAGCGGCGCAGGCGACAGGGTTGCCCCCATACGTGCCGCCGAGACCGCCCGGGTCCGGGGCGTCCATCACCTCCGCCCGCCCGACCACACCCGACAGCGGGAATCCGGCCGCGAGGCTCTTGGCAACCGTGATCAGGTCTGGCTGCACGCCTGAGTGCTCGATCGCGAAGAACTTGCCCGTCCGGCCGAAACCGGTCTGGATCTCGTCGGCGATCAGGAGGATGCCGTGACGCTGCGTCAGCTCGCGGAGCCGCAGCATGAAGTCGAGCGGCGCCGGCACGAAGCCGCCCTCGCCCAGCACCGGCTCGATGACGATCGCGGCCACACGCTTGGGACCGACCTCTGACTCGAGCAGGTTGCTCAGGTCGGCGAGTGCCGCCTCGGTGTTCCAGCCCCTGTAGGCGTAGGGAAATGGCGTCTGATAGACCTCGGCGGCGTAGGGCCCGAAGTCCTGCTTGTAGGGCTGGACGCTGCCGGTCAGCGTGAGCGCAAGCAGCGTGCGGCCGTGGAACGCGCCGCGAAAGCTGATCACCGCTGGCCGCCTGGTGGCAGCGCGGGCGATCTTCACGGCGTTCTCGATCGCTTCGGCGCCGGTCGAGAAGAAGATCGCCTTCTTCGGTCCGTCGATCGGGGCCACCTCGCACAAGCGCTCGGCCAGGCGGAGGTAGGACTCGTAGTGGACGACCTGGAACGAGGTGTGGGTCGCCTTCTCCAGCTGCTCCTGCACGGCCCGCATGACGCGCGGATGCGCATGGCCGACGTTCATGACGCCGATGCCGCCCGCGAAGTCGATGTAGCGATTGCCGCTGACGTCCCACAGCTCGGATCCGCGGGCGCGATCGGCGGTGATCGGGTGGGAGCTGGTGATGCCGCGCGGAACGTACCTGGCGCGCAGCTCGGCGAGCTCGGCCTCGGTCGTCTGATGCCGGACGCTCACCGGGCCATGATAGGGGCCCCCACGAATTCAAGCCGAAGGCTCCGAATTTGTGGGGAAAAAGCAGATACGATCCGCGGCGGGTGGCCAGCTCTCAGGCGGCTCGCGCGGCGGTCGACCGGCTCTGGCCGGACCGCCCGGCGCGGGTGACGGAGCTGGGCGGCGGAATCACCAATCACAACTACAAGGTCGAGGTCGCCGGCGGGGTCTTCGTCCTGCGCATGGGCGGCGCAAGGACCGAGCTCTTGGGCATCGATCGCGCGGTGGAGCACGCGGCCGGGATGCGGGCCTATGAGGTCGGCGTCGGGCCCGAGGTGGTGGCCTTCGTCCCGTCCGAAGGGTGGCTCGTGGCGCGCTTCATCGAAGGCAAGGCGATCACGCCGGACGAGATGAGGGAGCCCGATACGCTCGGGCGCGTCGCTGCGGCGCTGCGCAGGTTCCATGAGGCGGCGCCGATCCCGGGCCGCTTCGACCCCCACGCGGTGGTGGAGGACTATCGCGCGAAAGCGCTCGCTCACGGAGTCACGACTCCTCCTCAGTTTGCGCGGGCGCATGCGATGGCGCAGCGGATCCGGGCGGCGCGCGGAGAGCAGCCCGTGGTCCCGTGCCACAACGACCTGCTGAACGCGAACTTCATCGACGAAGCCCCACCGTCGCCTTCGGCGACACCTCCCCATGAATGGGGAGGATCCGTCCGGATCGTCGACTGGGAGTACGCGGGGATGGGCGATCGGTTTTTCGACCTGGCGAACTTCTCTGTCAACCACGAGTTCACGGTCGAGGACGACCGCGAGCTGCTGGCGGCTTACTTCGGTCAAGCGCGTGACGAGGACCTCGCATCGGTGCGCCTGATGCGGTTCATGTCGGACTTTCGCGAGGCGATGTGGGGCGTGCTGCAGAGCGGGATCTCCGAGCTGGACTTTGCATTCACCGACTACGCCGCCAAACATTTCGCGCGCCTCGAGGCAACCGCATCGGACCCCTCGTTCGAGGCCTATCTCCGGATCTTCGAGCCGGCCGGGTCGTAGAGCGGCTCCTGCGCGAGCCGGCCGCTGATCCACGCGCCGAAGATGTCGACCTCCACCGGTGTGCCGACCGCGCACGAGAACGGGACATACGCGTACGCGATTGATTTCTCAACGGCATAGCCGTATCCGCCGCTCGTGATCCGGCCGACCACGCTGCCTTCGATCCGTACGGGCTCGGAGCCGAGCGCTACCGCGCGAGGGTCATCGAGGACCAGGCACGCGAGCTTTGTCTCGGCCGGTGACTCGCGCCTGGCCAGCAGCACCGAGCGGCCGATGAAGTCGCCCTTGTCGAGCTTCACGCAGAAGCCGAGCCCGGCCTGGAACGGATCGACGTCCGGCGTGATGTCGGCACCCCACACCCGATATCCCTTCTCCAGCCGGAGGGAATCGACCGCCTTGTAGCCGCCCGCCACCAGGCCGGCCGGCTGACCAGCCTCCCAGATGGTGTCCCACAGCCGAAGCCCGAACTCGGACGGGCAGTACAGCTCCCAACCGAGCTCCCCCACGTACGTCACGCGCAGCGCGAGACATGGAACCGAACCGACCGCCAGCTCGCGCGCGGTCATGAACGGAAACGCAGCATTGGAGATGTCGACCGGCGTAAGGGCCTGCAGGATTGACCGCGCCTGCGGTCCCCACAAACCCACGCACGCGTACGCGGACGTCACGTCCTCCACTTCGACAGAACCGTCCGAGGGTGCGTGATCGCGGATCCACGAAAAGTCGTGCATGCCGAACGCGGTGCCGGTGATGATGCGAAAGCGGCGCTCCCCGAGGCGGGTCACGGTGAAGTCGCATTCGATGCCGCCGGCGTGGTTGAGCATCTGCGTGTAGGTCAGGGCCCCGACTGCGCGGGCGACACGGTTGTCCGTCAGTCGCTCGAGAAACTCGGCCGCGCCTCGACCTCTGACCTCGATCTTGGCGAACGACGTGAAGTCGAAGAGTGCCGCGGTCTCGCGGCACGAAATGTGCTCGGCGCCGATCCCCGGCGACCACAGCCTGCCCGCCCAACCGCGCGGGCGCAGCGACTCGTCACCGCGGGTCGCGTTGGGCTCGAACCAGTTGACCCGTTCCCAGCCGGACTTCTCGCCGAATGCGGCGCCCAGCTCGGTCAGGCGTGAGTAGATCGGGGAAAGTCGCAGCGGTCGCCCGGCGCTTCGCTCGTGGCCGGGGTACTTGACGTCGTAGTAGGTCGAGTAAACCTCGTAGGTCCGGTCCAGCGTGTAGGTCCGGCTCGCGTAGGCGCGTCCGAACCGCCGCGCGTCCATCTCCCACACGTCCAGGCTCGGCTGCCCGTCGACGATCCATTCCGCCACCAGGCGGCCCATGCCTCCTGCGCCGGCAAGGCCGTGGGCGCAGAACCCTGCGGCGACCCAGAAGCCGCGCACCTCGCTCGGCCCGAGGATGAACTCGCCGTCCGGGGTGAAGGCCTCCGGACCATTGACCAGGCGTACGACTTCCGCGTCCTTTAATGAGGGCGTCCGAACGATTGCGTTGGTCATCAGCGGTTCGAACCGGTCCCAGTCGGGCTCGAGAAGGCGGCCGTTGAAATCGGCGGGGACGCCGTCCAGGCCCCACGGCGCGGGATTGCGCTCGTAGCCGCCCATGATCAGCCCGCCGGACTCGGGCCGGTAGTAGACGAGCAGAGATGGGTCGCGCATCGTGGGCATGTCGAGCGGCAGCCCGGCCGGCCGCGTGATCAGGTACTCGTGGGCGAAAGGGATGAGGGGAACGGTCACGCCCGCCATGCGCCCGATCTCGGGCGCGAACATGCCGCCGGCGTTGACCACCAGGTCGGTCGCGATCTCGCCCTGGTCGGTCATGACCCGGCTCACCTTGCCATCGACCACCTCGACGCCGGTGACGCGGGTGTCCTCGCAGATCTCGGCGCCGCGCCGGCGCGCGCCCTCGATCAGCGCGAACGTGAGCTGGCTCGGGTCGATGTAACCGTCGGTCGGGAGGAACGCGGCCCCCAGCACGCCGTCGGTGGACATCGGTGGAAACATGCGCTGCGCCTCCTGCGCGGAGATCAGCTGGAGGGGAAGTCCGAACGTCTTTGCCCACGCCGCCTGACGCGTGAGCTCCTCCATGCGCTCCGGGCTCGATGCGAGTCGCAGTGATCCGACCTCGTGCCAGCCCGTCTCGAGGCCGACCTCGTCGCGCAGCGCTCGATAGAGGTCGACCGAGTTCATCATCATCCGGGTCAGACTCAGCGAGCCGCGCAGCTGGCCCACCAGTCCCGCCGAGTGAAACGTCGAGCCGCTCGTCACGCGGGCACGCTCAACCAGGACAACATCCTTCCAGCCCAGGCGCGCGAGCCAGTAGAGGATGGACGCGCCGCCGACACCGCCCCCGATGACGACGGCGCGCGCTTGGCTCCTCAACGACTCCTTACGCGGTCGCTTCTACGGGTTGAACTGCGGCTGTCTCCGGCGCACCGCGTTGGGCGATGGCCCAGTAGATGGCCCCGACGACGATGATGATCGCGAGCGTGAGCTCGTAGATGGGGATGTCGCCGATCGGGCTCGGAACACCGATGGTTCCGGTACCGGTGGCGTTGGGGAGCGCGCTTAGGGGCGGGTTCTGGCCGCCGACCAGGGCGTTGCGCGGCCACAGGAAGTTGATCTCCATCGAGATGCCCCAGATGAGGCCGAGGATGTTGACGATCACTCCCCACTGGCCGAGGCTGAACGGCGCTTTCTCTTTGGGCCAGCCCTTCAGCAGCCTGGCGAGCAGGATGCCGATGTTGCCGAGGATGTACGAGAGGTAGATCATCCCGGTCGCGCCGATGGCGATGGTGCCGGCGCCCGTGTAGTAGACGAGGGGGAGCCCGGCGAGGACTCCGACCACGATGCACGTCCCGACCGGCGTGTGCAGGGTCGGGTTGACGCGGTTGAAGTAGCTGCCGCCTGGCAGCTTGCCGTCGCGCGCCATGCCGAACGCGAGCCGGATGGTCGAGGTCTGGATGGCGAGGCAGCAGACGTAGATGGCCGCGAACACGACGAACAGGTAGAGGTTGGCCGCCCAGCCCGGGAAGTTCGACTCGATGATCGTGACCAGCGGGAAGGGATCCTTGCCCGCGTTGATGTCGGAGACGAACTTGCCCATGTCGCCGGGAACGGCGATCACGACGGCGAACAGGAAGATCGCGCCGATGATGGCGGCGCCCACCACGGCGGCGATCACCGCGCGCGGCGCCTCACGGCGCGGATTCTTGGTCTCCTCGGCCAGCGTGCTGGCGGTGTCGAATCCGTAGATCACGAACAGCGACATGAACATCGCGGCGAGGAAAGTGCCGGCCTGGCTCGTGAAGCCGGATCCGAGATAACTCGTGTCGGTGAAGACCGAGACGGACTGGTGGTGGTAGACGAGGATGAGCACAAGGGCGAAGACAACCATGCCGAGGATCTCGAACACGACGCCCGTGTTGTTGACGATCGCCACCAGGCGCACGCCAAAGATGCTCAGCAGCGTGGTGCTCAAGAGGACGAGGGCCGCCACGTTTCGCTCGGTGGCGAAATCGGTGGGGATCTGCGTGCTGAACACGTTGTTGATCAGCGGGATCAAGACCAGCGGCACCGTCGCCACGACGGCGGCCACGGTCAGCACCCCCGCGAACAGGTAGATCCAGCCGGTGAACCAGGAGTAGGTGCGGTTGGACAGGTATTTCGTCCACTGGTACACAGAGCCGGCAACCGGGAAGTGAGAGCTGACCTCGGCGAAGTTGAGGGCGATGATCAGCTGCCCGACGACGACGATGGGCCAGCTCCAGAAAAAGAAGCCGCCGGCCAGCGAGATGCCAAGGATGAACAGAGTGAAGATGCCGGTCGATGGGGAGATGTACGAAAAGGCGACTGCAAAGCTCGAGTAGACGCCCAGGGCCCGACGGAGCTCCTGCTTGTACCCGAACCTCGCCAGGTCCGCTACGTCAGCCTGGTTAGTTTGTTCCTCCAACGCTTCCCCTCCCGAAATCTGAAACGGGCCGTTCAGTGTGGCTGGAAGCTATCACTCCTCCGAAGAACCGTCAACGAGGGGATGGTCGGGCAAGCGTGAGCGCGGCCCCCGCGAGCCAGGCGCCGGTCACGCCGAGCAGAGCGCCGACGAGCAGGGCCAGGATCACGGGCACGGCGCCCCGGTGGTCGAAGCCCATGATCGCGGCGAGGCTGGACGCCGTGGCGCCGAGGCCGTAGCGGACCTGAATCCCCGCCAGCGGGAGCAGCCAGGAAACGAGGCCGACGGCGGCGCCGGCGGGGATGGCGATCAGCGGTCGGCCGACCACCAGCGCGATCCCTGCTCCGGCCAGGAACGGAATCCACCACGCACCGAGCAGAACGCCGACGAGGGACACGATGACGCCCGACAGGACGACGACCACCGTCCTCAAGGGTGGAGGCTCCAGGTCTTGACGCCGGACCCGCCCGTGGCGTCATCAGCGCTCAACATCGGATCGAGGCTTCCCTTCCACCAGGTGTCGACCCGGTTGGTGTACCAGCTCGAGGAGGGGTTTTCGCTCTGGCCGCCCGGGTAGACGCCCTGGAATGTGCGGCTGCCCCAATCCACGACCATCCGCCAGCTCGGCCCCTCGGTCGAACGCAATCCGCGCGCCGCGAGCGGCGTGTAGGCGTCGCCACGGTCCGGGCGCGGGCCGTAGTTGAGCCCGGCGATCTGCGCCAGGTTCTCGAGAACCCGGGTGTGGACTCTGCCCCACGTCCAGGATTTCGGGTTCGAACCCAGCTGTTTGGCGAGGTCGGCGATCACCCTGTGAAATGCCGTCCTCTGCGCATCCACCGCGGTGCGCGAGCCAACGCCCGGTGCGCTGAAAGCGCGATTGCCCGGATCGTGCAGGGTCCACGCTTCAAGGTCCTGGCCCAGGGCGTCATAGACCTCCCCCATGTCGATGTGGACAGCGCGGGACTTCCACCACGGGTCGAAGGTTTCGCCGACGTACCAACCCCAGAAGTACGCCCAGATCGTCGCGCCCGGCGAGTCCGCGTCCATCCGGTAGTCCCAGCTGCGCAGCAGATCGACGGCGGCAGTTTCGGTGGCGTTCAGCTTCACGCCGTCGAGCGATTTCAGCAGCACGGGGGCGATCTCCGAGGCGAGAAAGTCGCGGGTGTCCGTCTGCAGCGCCGCCATGTCGCTCGCCGTCAGCTTGCCGGGCTGGCTCAGCACGCGGTGGATCTCGTCGGCCCGATACCCGGGGTCGAAGAAGTTGGAGGCGGTGCCGATGTAGTAGGGGTAGTCCGCCGTCACCTCCCGCTGATTGGCGGACCAGATGATGTGGTCGGGTGGGTTGTAGGCCTGCGGGATGTCGTCATACGGAATCGTGCCGACGACGTCCGACTCGCCGGTGCCGGGCATCGGCAGCCACGGCTGCCCTTTGGCCACCTGCGGGTAGTAGCCGGCGGAGATGAGCCCGATGTTGCCCACGTCGTCCGCGTACACGAAGTTGTGCGTCGGCGAATACCAGTCGCGGAGTGCCGCGCGGAACTCGGACCAGTTGCTCGCCTGACCGACGCGGAGCAGAACCCCGAGGTCCTGCGAGGGAACGTTGCCCGCCCACCACACCGAGGTGGTCTGGCCGCGCTCTGAGATCACGGGTCCGTGCACGCTCAGCTTCACGGTCACGTGCTGGGTCGCGCCGCCCAGCACGGGGACGTCGTAGGCGACGGTCGTGTACGCCTTCCAGGCCCCGTTCCAGGAGTACATGCCTGGATGCGATGCGTCTTCCTTCTCGAGATAGAAGAACGTCTGCTGGTTCTGCGCGTCGGTCAGGCTCCACGCGATGTGCTGGTTGTGACCGATCAGGATCACCGGCGTTCCGGGGATGCTGACGCCCGCGGCATGGTAGCCCGGCGAGTCCATCGTCAGCTGGAACCAGATCGCCGGCAGGGTCAGGTGGAGGTGGGGATCGCCGGCCAGGAGGGCTCCGCCGCTCGCGCTCTTGGCGCCCGCCACCGCCCAGTTGTTGCTCTCGCCGCCCCGCGCCAGGAGTCCGGCCGGCAGCGCCGCCAAACGGTCGTAGACAGCAGCGACGGACTGCGCGGCCGCGTCAGTGACCAGGCTCGACGTGACCACGGGCGCGATGGGGGTGGGCGCGGCCTTGTTGTACGGACCTGTGTCGTAGGGAGACTGCTGGTTCGCGGGCAGGACCGGGAACCACTCCGACGTGAGGTCCGCTCCGAGTGACTTGTTGAGCAGCGCCATCACCAGCGGCGTGTCCGTGAAGTTGAGCGTCTGGGTCATGTCCCCCTTGATGAGAAGCGAATCGATCGGCGTCCACGGTTGAGGGCGGTAGCCGAGCAGCGTGAACATCGCGTCGAGCTGGTGCATGGACTCCGCCTCGGCGATGCGGTCGTTCACGCCCTGCGCGTACGCGATGAGACCGAGCCGGGAGGGATCGCCGGCGGGAAGCGCGTTCCACTCCGCCTGCGCGGTCCGGAGCAGGCCGAGCTGAAGCTCGAACGTGTCGGTCGGCACCGCCACCTTGCCCACGATCTCGGACAGCCGACCGGCGCCCTGGCGCCGCATCAGGTCCATCTGGAACAGGCGAAACCGAGCGTGGACGTATCCCGTCGCCAGGAACAGATCGTGGTCGGTCTGGGCCGTGACGTGCGCGGTGCCGTTGGGCTCGAGCACCACGCGCACCGGCTGTTCCAGTCCGGCGAGGGGAAGCGTTCGGTCGGTGATCTGCGCGTCCGCGGCCATCGTCCACGCGCCGGTGGCGGGATTGAACGACGGTCCGAGCGCGGGCAGCGGTCCGGCGGGGAAGAACGCCACGTAGAGCACCGCCCCCGAGACCAGGGCCGAAGCCGCGAGGTTGACGAAGCCCCGGATCGGACGGCGAGGCTGGCGCGCCACGCCCGTGCCAAAGGCCGGTCGTTCTTCGACGGCCGGCGCTGTCGTCACGGTCGCAAAGTGTGTGCCAGAACGGCCTAGCTCTCTTCTTTAGACGCTTCTTCTTTGCCTCGCCGAGCCAGCTCGGCGACGACGGCCGGGTCGGCGAGGGTCGTGGTGTCGCCCAGCGGGCGGTTCTCGGAAACGTCCCTGAGCAGCCGGCGCATGATCTTGCCCGACCGCGTCTTGGGCAGCTCCGGCGTGAAGACGATGTTGGCCGGCGCGGCGAACTTGCCGATCACCTTCCCGACGTGCTCGCGCAATTCCTTGAGCATCGCGGGCGAGCCGTCCTTGCCGCCCTTCAGCGTCACGAACGCCACGATCGCCTGGCCGGTCTGCGCGTCGTTGCGCCCTGCCACCGCAGCTTCAGCGACCGCCGGGTGACTGACCAGCGCGCTCTCCACCTCGATTGTCGAGATCCGGTGTCCCGAGACGTTCATCACGTCGTCGACCCGGCCGAGCAGCCAGAAGTCGCCATCCTCGTCGATTCGCGCGCCGTCGCCGACGAAGTAGGTGTCCTTCCAGCGGCTCCAGTAGGTCTTCTCGTAGCGCTCGGGGTCGCCGAAGATGCCGCGCAGCATCGACGGCCAGGGCCGCCGAATGACCAGGTATCCGCCACCCCCAGGCGGCACCTCTTCGCCCTGGTTGTTGTAGACGGCGGCGTCGATGGTCGGGAAGGGCTTGGTGGCCGATCCCGGCTTGAGCGTGGTGATGCCAGGAAGGGGCGTGATGAGGATCATCCCGGTCTCGGTCTGCCACCACGTGTCGACGATGGGCGTCCGGTTGCCGCCGACGTGCTCCCGATACCAGACCCATGCCTCCGGGTTGATCGGCTCACCCACCGAGCCGAGAACACGCAGCGAGCTGAGGTCATGCTTCTGCGCGTACTCGGGGCCCCATTTCATGTGCGTGCGGATCGTGGTCGGCGCGGTGTAGAGGATGTCGGGCTTGTAGCGCTCGACGATCTTCCACCAGCGGTCCTTGTCGGGAAAGTCCGGCGTGCCTTCGTAGATGATCCCCGTGGTCGCGTTGGCCAGCGGACCGAAAACGATGTAGCTGTGGCCTGTGACCCAACCGATGTCGGCCGCGCACCAGTAAACGGACTCGGGCTTGACGTCAAAGATGTAGTGATGCGTGGTCGAAACGCCGACCAGGTAGCCCGCGGTGGTGTGGATGATGCCCTTCGGCTTGGCCGTCGTGCCGGACGTGTAGAGCAGGTAGAGCAGGTCTTCCGCATCCATCGGCTCGCATGGACACGACTTCGGATCGTCGCCCACGTCTCGCAGCACGTCATGCGCCCACACGTCACGGCCCGGCTGCATGTTGATTCCGCCACCGGTGCGTCGCACGACGAGGCACCGGTTCACGGTGGGCGAGTCGGCCAGCGCGGCATCTGCGTTGGCCTTCAGCGGGACCTTGTTTCCCCGCCGCCAGCCCTCGTCCTGCGTGATCAGGAGCTCGCACTTCATGTCGTTCATGCGGTCGGACAGCGCCTCGCCGCTGAACCCGCCGAAGACGACCGTGAACGGGGCGCCGAGCCGGGTGCAGGCGAGCATCGCCACGGGGAGCTCTGGGATCATGCCCATGTAGATGCCGACGTGCGTGCCCTTCTTCACGCCGAGCTTCTTCAGGCCGTTGGCGAAGCGCACCACCTCATGCTGCAGCTCGCCAAACGTGATCTCCCGCCGATCGTCCTCCGGTTCGCCTTCCCAGAAATAGGCGACCTTGTCCTTCAGCCCTGATTCGACGTGGCGGTCGACGCAGTTGAAGCAGACGTTGAGCTTGCCTCCGAGGTACCACTTTGTGTAAGGCGGCTTCCATTCGAAGAGCTTGCTCCAGGGCTCGAAGAAGGTGATCCGCTTCGACGCCTCGGTCCAGAACTCATCGACGCCCTTCGCGTAGATCTCGGGCTGGGCGTTGGCCTGCCGGCTGAACTCACGATCTGGCTTGTAGCGCCGCTTCTCGACCTGCAGCGTCTCGATCGCATGCTCGGCCGACCTGTTGACACCCACCCGGCCATCCTATTCCGATCCCGGTGCCCCCTTCAATTCGCCAACGAGGCTGAAATCGCGCCGGCAGCGGCTACCCTTCCCTGCCAGGCTGGGACGTCCGGGGAGACTCCGAAGCGTCCTGTAGCAACGGAAGGAAAGGGGATGCTGCCAGGCATAGTCGGCTTGAGGGGCGCGCTCATCGCGGCCTGGGAGGAGGACCTCCGCGCGGTGCGGCAGGACGCGTTTGATGCCGGTCGCGGGCGCGAGGCGCTCGTCTTCATCCAGCGGTTCTACGGCCTGGTCTCGAACCTGAGGCCCCAGATCCAGCGCGCGTGGGGACCGGGCGGCCACGTCCACGTGGTCGATTCACCGGACATCGCCGGGCCTGGTCCCCGCGTGTCACAGTCGCGCGTGCGCCTGCGCAATCACGGTGACTTCGTCTCGGTCGAGCTCTTCTCTTATGCCGACGGCGCCTCGCACCACAACGCCGACGCGGGGCTCGACCGCGACATCCGGGTCGTCGACGCCGAGGCGCTCGTCCTCGTCACCGAGATGTACAGGACCGCGGTCGATTTCCTCCAGGTCGCACTCAACGTCGACCTGATGCTGGCCGGCTCGCACTGGCTGTACGAGCACTCCGCAGCGGCCTTTTTCGTCACGACCGGCAAGTGGGCTTCAGCAGGCGAGGTCTACCGCCGCGTGGCGCGCGACCTCGCGGTCGCCGACAGCTTCGAGAGCGTCGTCGCGCGGTTCGAGGCGAAAGCCGAGGCCGAATCCCGAGGCGGCGCCGGCGACGCCAACGGGACAAACGGCTCCAACGGGTCGCCCCTTGACAGCCTTCCGGTACGTCTTTCGATCGAGCAGCTGCAGCGCTACGCAGACGCCCAACCCGACCTCGAGAACTTCGTGCGCCTGGTCCAGCTCGCGGTGTCGGCCGACCAGGGCGACCGCCGCGTTACAAGCGCGGAGGTCGCCGAGTCGCTGCACCTCGACGCCCTGGCCGCGACCAAGCTCGGCCGCCTTCTCGTCCAGTGCGCGGACGTGTGTCGGGAGGTCGACTTCGAGCCCGACGAATCGAGCGCCTGGAGCTTCCTGCCGTCTTACAACGTGCACTTCTTCCGCCGCGTCCACGCCATCGACGACTTCCTCGCGATCCAGGCGACGCTGACTCCGCGCGCGGCTGCCGAAGGCGCGACCACCACCTCCCCGGGCGGCACGGCCTTCAAGGTCGAGGCGGGCGCAGCTCTGCCCGACGGCATCGTCACCTTCCTGATGACCGACGTGGTCGAATCGACCCCGCTCTGGATTCAGAGCCGGGCCTCGATGTACCAGGCGATGCGGCGCCACGACCAGCTGTTGACCGCGGCCGTCGAGGCCAACGGAGGCATCGTCTTGAAGGAGAGAGGCGAAGGGGATTCCTTCTTTGCGGTGTTTCTGCGGGCCACCGACGCCGTGGTGGCGTCGGTCGACGCCCAGCGCGCGGTCCAGTCCGAGCCATGGCCGGACCGTATCTCGCTCTCGGTCCGGATGGCGGTCCTCACAGGTGAGGCCGACGCGCAGGATCGCGACTACCGTTCGCCCGCGGTCAATCGCTGCGCCAAGCTTCGCCGGCGCGCGGTCGGCAACCAGGTGCTGGTCTCGGAGTCGACCTACACGATCGTCGCCGACATCCTGCGCGACGACATCCGCCTCGTCTCGGTCGGCAAGCGTCGCCTCGAAGGTCACGACCGGCCCGAGGAGGTGTACGTCGTACAGCACCCGGACGTCACACTCGAGGCCGAGGTCGCGGGAGACGAGGTTCTCGCCTAGTCCCGTTCCCCCGCGCGTGGAAGCCCGGGCTTGCAAATGACGTTCAATGGACACCGATGGCACGCTCCACCACCGCCGGCTCCGGCCTGAGCGTCGACCGCTTTTCCGTCATCCTCGTCGCGGTCGCCGCCACGATGTGGGCCTCGGACGCCTACTTCCGAAGCCAGCTATCCCACCTGAGCCCGACCCAGATCGTGGTGGCGGAAGACGCACTCATCACGCTCTTCCTGCTTCCCGTCCTCGTCCGGAGCTTCGGCGAGCTGCGCAAGCTTGGTCCCCGGGGCTGGTTGGCGGTCGGCCTCATCGCCGTCGGAGCGCAGTCCCTGGCGACGATCCTCTTCACGGCTTCGTTCCAGGCGGCCCTGAAGCATGGGGTACTCGCCGAAACCTACGTGCTCCAGCAGACCCAGCCGCTGATCGCGATGCTGCTGGCGTGGGTCGTGCTCGGTGAACGGCGACGGCCGTGGTTCTGGGGTGCGGTTGCAGTGGCTGTGGTCGCGGTCTATTTCGTCTTCAACGGCCCGGACCTGACGGCCCCGCTGAAAGCCCTGCAGAACGGCCGGGTCGAGGTGGGCCTCCTGGCCCTCGGTGCGGCTTTCTTCTGGGCCAGCGGCACGGTGCTGGGGCGGTTCGCGCTGGGATCGATCAGCTTCTGGAGCATGACCTCGCTGCGCTTCACCCTTGCGCTGCCGGTGCTGCTCGTGATCAACCTCTTCCAGGGTGGTTTCTCGGCCTTCAGCCACTACACGGTCGGCGACTTCGTGCCCAACCTGCTCGGCATCGCGCTCATCCCGGGCTTGCTTGCGCTCCTCCTTTACTACCGCGCACTGTCCCGAACACCTGCGTCACTGGCGACTATCGCCGAGATGGCTTACCCTGTCGCCGCGACGTTGATCGCGTCGGCGCCGCCGCCGTGGGGATTCAACCTCCCCGTGTACCCAGTCCAGCTCATAGGCACCGCGCTGTTGATCGCGGTCATCGTCGTGCTGAACCTGAACAAGGACAAAGCGGCGGAAGTCGGGCAGTCGAGCACGCTGAAGCTCGCGGAGGGCTGAAAGATGGCACGAGAATACGGAACATCGGTCGAAACCACGGCCACGTCGGAGAAGGTCTGGCGCATCTGGTCCGACATGTCGACTTGGGGCGAATGGAACCCGAACGTGTCGACCATGGACTGGTCCGGCGGGTTCGTCTCCGGATCGACCGGCGTCATGAACACGAAGGCCGGCCAGCACCACAAGATGCAACTGGTGGACGTGCAGCCCGGGCAGGGCTTTGCCCTCCTCACGAGCGTCGTGCCGGGCACCCGATTCCGATTCAACTGTCGCATCGAGCCGGCCGGCGGCAAGACCAAAGTCAGCCAGACGGTCGAGGTGGGTGGTCTGCTGGGCCCGGTGATGGGCGGCATGCTGGGCCCCCAGGTCTCCAGGGAGTTCGGCACCCTGCTCGGCAACCTGGCCCGCAAGGCGGAGTCGAGCTAGGCGCGGAGCTTTCGCTCCCGAAACGCGGATGAAGCCTTTCGCCAGCTGAAGGTGATCCCGACCAGCATGGCGGCCAGGAACGCGAAAAGGCCGGCGGCGAGCACAGTCGGGCCGGCCTTGCCGGAGCCTATGGCGGACGCCAGCGGCGCCCAGTCAACCGTCGCCGCGGCGTTCAACCACGCGATCAGCCCGGTCGCGAAGACGAACGCGGCCAGCGTCCAGCGCCTCTCGGCCCGCGACATCTGACCGAGGTCGAACCGGCGCTCGCGCGGCGTGACCTTGATCCGGGGCAGCCTGGTCAGGAGCCCGATCCAGACGACCAGCATCACGAGGCCGATGGCCACCGCCACCCACGGGTACGCGGTCTTGTCGATCGGCGAGAGGTCGGCCGAGCCGGCCCACGCGGCCATGGGCAAGGCCCACATGAGGCTCGAGAGGGCGGCAAAGCCCGTCCGGCCGAAGCGGTCGACCAGCCGCGTCACGAGAGCGGGTACCTGTCGGCGAGATACTCCTCGAAGGTCACTGTGCCCTCCTTGTGGTCGGGGGTGATGAGCTTGCCCTCTGCGATCTGGCGACTGAACTTGAAGGGCAGCGGGAGGTTGACGATGCGCCGCGTGTCCTTGCGCGCGTTGAGCCATGCTTCGGCCAGGCTCGTGAAGGTGCGGACCTCGGGGCCGCCGAAATCGGCAAGCAGCCCCGCCGGCTCTGCCAGCACACCATCGACGACGCGGCGCGCGACTTCCCTGGCCTCGACGCACTGAAACTGCCACGCCAGGGGGAGGGCGACCACGCCGGGCAACCGCGAGAAGCCGCGGAGAAAGACCTCGATCAGCTCGTGGAACTGAGTGGCCCGGAGGATGGACCAGGGGATCGCGCTCTCGCGGACGATGGATTCCGCCGCAACCTTGGTTCGGTAGTAGGGATAGGCAGCTCCGTCGATGCCGACGATCGACACGTAGACGATGTGATTGATGCCCGCCTTCCTCGCGACCTTGATGAGGCGCCGGGTTCCGCCCACGTCGACGCGGCGGCTGGTCAGCGACTGCCGCGCACCCGTCGCCGCGTGAACGATCGCGTCCATCCCGGCCACTGCCTTCTCCAGGCCGGCGCCGGTCTTCAGGTCGCCCTGCACCGCGTCGACATGGCCGCGCGGCTGCCTGCTGAGGATGCGCGCACGATGTCCCGACTGGCGGAGGCGCATGACCACGTGGCGCCCGAGGGTGCCAGTACCGCCCGTGACCAGCACATTCATGGCAAGAGTTAACTCCTCGGGCCGATCTGCTCCCCAAAAAACGTCAGGACGCGCGTCCAGGCGTCATCGGCGGAGTCCTTGTCATGCGCCGCCCCCTTGTCGTTGAAGAAGGAGTGGCGGGCGCCTGGATAGACCTTGATGTCGTGCTTGATGCCATGGCGAGTCAGCGCCTGGTCCAGGTTGCGCCCCGCACGCGCCGTGAAATCCTGCTCCGGGTAGGAGCCGACAACCGGGCACAGACGGCTCACCACGTCGATCGGCCGAGGGTTGGCTGCATAGAACGGGGCGATCGCTTTGAGGCGCGCATCGGTGCATGCCCAGGCGATTGCGAAACTGCCGCCCATGCAGAAGCCGATCGCGCCGAGACGCTGGGCGTCGACGTCGTTGCGCTTGGCGAGGTACGTGAGCCCGCTCTTGAGGTCGCTGATCCCGTACCGGTTGACCGAGCCCATCAGCAGCCCGGCCATGTAGCGGGTCATGCAGACGGCCCGGATGCGATCGCTGAACAGATCGACCGCCAGGGCGGCGTAGCCGGCGCCCGCAAACCGCCCGGTGATGTCCCGGATGTTGTCGTTGAGGCCGTACGCCTCGTGGATGACGACTACTCCGGGATGGGGCCCGCTTCCGTCGGGAAGGGCGAGGAATCCACCGCCCTTCAGCTCGCTGGTCGTGATTTCGCGCGTTTGCATGTCGTGTTGGGGGTCAATGGGAGATGGTAGCGGCGGCCCACATCCGTTGCGGCCAGGCGGCAGAGGTGTGGACGGTATCCTTTTAGTCCGTCAGCTCGCGCGACGTGGGCCCGTGGCGCAGTTGGGAGCGCGTCTGAATGGCATTCAGAAGGTCAGGGGTTCGAATCCCCTCGGGTCCACCAAATTCCGTATTCGAAGTCGCGTCCCGCGAGCCGCGATCGTTGCGAGCGCAACCAGTGGACGGTCTATTTGGCAGCCGATCTGACACCTGATCGTCTGCGCAGGGACTGTCGCCGGACTCGATCATGGTCGAACCCACCGATACCACCGGTTGCACGATCGTTCAAGACGGTTGGCATCGTCGACTCCTAGCGTCTCTCGCATGCGTCGGTGGCCTTGTTATCGGAACTCAATCTCGCTGGCTTCGAAAAGGGACGCCGCCTCTTCGCGAGGCCTTTAGGCGGATGAACCGCCGCGTCTCACACCTCATCGCGGGTTGGCGCACAGGGCTCGATCGCCCCGTGCTGATCCTTCAAGCGGGAAACGCCCTCAACTACTTCGGTTACGGGCTCCTTCTTCCCTTTGAGATCATCTACCTGCACCAGATTCGTGGCTTTTCAACGTCGCTAGCCGGGCTGATTCTGGCGATGACTATGGTGACGGCCACAATCGTCACGCCGCCGACGGGAGCGCTGCTCGATAGGCACTCTGCCAAAGCGATCCTGGTCGGAGGAAGCCTCGCGAGCGCCTTAGGCTACGCGGGCTTCGCCTACATAGACCATCCCTGGCAGGCGTTTGCCTGCTCGATTGTCAGCGGAGCCGGATTCGGAGCCTCGGGGACGGCGACCCGGACATTGACCGTCAGGTTGGTCACGCGCGAGCAGCGAGTGGCCGCCTTCGCGCTCAATCGCGTCGCCGGCAACTTCGGAATCGGCTCCGGCGCGACCGTGGCCGGATTCATCGTTGCGTCCGCACAGCAGCTCAGCTCGTTCCAAACGCTCTATCTCGGCGACGCCGCCACCTACGCCGGATTCGCGATGATCGTTCTCGCTGCCGTACCGAGCCCGCGAGCCGAGGCCGTCACGGCGGCAGAAGCCAACCGAACCGGATTTCGCGCCGTCGCTCGAGATCGGCTCTTCCTCACTGTGATCGCAGCCAATATCGTGCTGACCGTCGTCGGCCATACGTTCTTCTCCCTAATCCTGCCGCCATTCGCCATTGCCCACACAGCGCTCGGCCCCGCCGCGATCGGGATCCTCGTTCTAGTCAACACGTCCGTCGTCGTCATCGCGCAGATCCCGGCCGTGCGCGTGGTGGCTCGGATGCGACGCACATACGCTTTCGCGGTGACGAGCGCGCTTTTTGCGGTCGGCCTGCTCGGGGTGCTGCCGGCGACGCTCATACCCTCGGAGCTCGCTGCGACCAGTCTGCTTGCCGCCGTTGCGATCGTCTTCGCAATCGGGGAAGTCGTACACATTCTCGTTCTCGGCCCACTGGTCGCGGACATGGCTCCGCCTCATCTGCTCGGCCGCTACCTGTCTCTCTACACTCTGACCTTCAGCATCTCCCTGGCCGTCGGCCCGGCGATTGGTGGCCTTCTGCTCCAGACCGCGCCAGACGCCATCTGGTGGGGTGGCGCGCTTGCCGCCCTGCTGGCCGGAGCCGTTCTGCTGCGACTCGGCGGCCGCATTCCCGACCCGCTCCGAGAAGCCCAGTCAGGTCTCGCGTCGTCGCCGGAGGCCGCGTGAAATAACGGGCTGATCGGCTCTATGAGCCCCGGCCCGCACGTGCGCCACCTGACTACGCGACCTCGACGATCATCTCGATCTCGACGGAGAAGCCGAGGGGCAGCGAACCCACGCCCACCGCCGAGCGGGCGTGGCGCCCTGCCTCGCCAAATGCGGCCACGAGCAGGTCCGAGGCTGCGTTGATGACCTTCGGCTGGTCTGTGAAGTCCGGCGTGCAGTTGACCATGCCAAGCAGCTTGACCACGCGCGTGACGCGGTCGAGGTCACCGATCTCCTGTTTGAGCGCGCAGAGGCAGTTGAGCATCACGAGCTCCGCCGACTTCTGGGCGGTCGCCAGATCGATGGCCTCTCCCACCTTGCCGATAAAGTCATACCGGCCGTCCTGGCGTCTCGGACCCTGGCCGGCGAGGTAGACGAGGTTGCCGGTCCGCACCGCGTTCACGAAATTGGCAACGGGCGCGCCCGGCACCCACAGCTGGTGACCCAGCGCGGCGAGACGTTCCTCAACCTTGGACATGTTTCTTCTCCCTTGAAACCACGATGCGCGGTCCACGCCGCCACTGACACAGACAGTAGGAACTGACGTCACGACCGTCTTGAAAGATCCTGCGACCGGCGGGGTCACCCGCACCGCTCAACCGAGACACGGGCACGGCGCCGGAACGCTTTTGGCCGCCTACTGGCTCGGGGCGCTCGCTCCAGTCGCTGGCGACGAGTGTGCTGTCAGGGCCATCCAGCGACCCGGCGTCAGGCCGTAGGTTCGCTTGAACTGACGGGTCATGTGGCTTTGGTCAGCGAAGCCGGCCTCGTAAGCAGCTCGGGCAAGTGATTGCCCGCTCTCTATGGCAGCCCGCGCCAGCGCTAGGCGGCGCAACGTGCGGTATCGGTCGGGGCTCGTCCCAAACGCCCAACGGAAGTGGCGAGCGATCGTAAAGCGGTCAGCACCTGCGACCTTTTCGAGCGTCGAAGCCAACGTCTGCTCGCGTGAGTGGGCGGCAAGATAGTCGCGCGCGAGCTCGACCGCCTTGGTGTCGATCGCCGCCACGCGGCGGTCGGGGTAGGCGCTTAACGAAACGAGGCCGTCGGCAACAGCCACCGCGATCTCAGCGGAGCTGAGCTCATTGATCGGCTCGTCGATATCGGAAAGCATGGAGGCGATCAGTCTCACTGCCGGCACCAGCTGCTGGATGGGATCGGCGACAAACGGCAGCGCGCGACCGGCCAAAGCGTCACGAACGAGTTCGGGCGCTATGTAGAGAATCCGGTAGCCGAACCCGCCGTCAGTTCCCGCTGCGCCGTCGTGCGCTTCATCAGGATGCAGGACGTGGAGCTGACCCGGCAGGCAGATGCGACGCGAGCCGCGGTAGTGAAACGTTTGAACGCCGGCTGTCGTAATGCCGATGGCGTAGGTGTCGTGCCGATGCGGTTCGAATGCGTATGTGGAGAGGTAGATCTCTGCGCGTTCGATCCCATGCGCACTCGGTCCAAACCTGATCGAGTCCGACCGCTTCATCATGCGACGCCTCGGCCCGCGAGCAGTGCAGCCACGGCAGCTTTCGCATGACGCGCGGCGGCCGGATCGCGGCGAGACCCACCAACGGCGTACGCGCCGTCGACGAGCAGCGCCACCTGGGCGGCCAGGTCGGCGTCATCCATGCCCGCCTCGACGAGGAGTTGGTGAACCAGTCCTTCCCGAGCACGCAGATGCGCCAGCGCGGCCTCACGAACAGGATGGCCTGGCCGGTTGATTTCGAGCGATGCGTTGATGAAGGCGCATCCGGCCGGCGTCCTGGTGATGAGGGCGTTCTCGATTACATCGAAGAACGCAAGGATCACCAGCTCGCCGGTCTCCTCGGCGCGGCGCCTCGCGTTCGCCTCAAGGCTAAGTAGTGCTCGTCGGCTGCGGTCGCTGAGCGCCTCGGCGACCAGCCGATCCTTGGAGCCGAAGTGCTGGTACAGGGTCCGCTTCGTCACCCCCGCTCGGGCGGCGATCGCGTCCACGCCCGTGCCCGTGATCCCGTGCGTGTATGTCAGCTCGCTTGCTGCCCCAAGCAACGCGTCGTGCGCATTTGGCCGGTCCGTCACCGCGGGGTAGTATACATACCGATCGGTATACTTCGTCGCCACTGTAGCCCCGCCCGGTAGCCTTGGGCGCGCGATGCCGGCCCAGGAGTTCGTTCCGGTTGTGCCCGCCGGCTTCGAGATTGCCGGCAGCTTCAACGGCGTGACGACCGCGGTCGCGCCCGGTGGCGTGCCGCGCATCCGCTACCGGATCCACCAGGGCGTGCAGTTCCGGTCGGGCGGCTTGATCGGTTTTGCGACCCGCCAGGTCCTGAAGAGAGGCGTCGGCGACGAGGTGCTGATCGGCAGTCTCCACACCAGGCTTGCGACGGCGCTGATGCTGGTCGGCGTCATGCCCGAGGCCGGACTCGTCGAACGCCTCGACTCCCACCCGATTGCTGCGCTCGTGGTCGGCAGGTACAACGACCACAAGACTGAGGCGCTGCGCTATGGCGCGATGGCTCTGGTCAGGGGCCGCCCGGGGATCGTGGAGGTCCTGGTCACCGAGTGTGACTCGGAAGCGGCCAGCCGTGAGCTGATCAACGCCGCGATGGCGCCCTACCTGTAGCTCTCGACGACCTCGCGTTCGAGTGACGGCTCAGGGGATCGCGTCCACAGCGTCACGCCCAGGCGGATGTTGCGAAAAACCTCTTCGCTGACGAGGAAGCCGACGAAGATCAGCAGCAGCCCGAAGAATTCGCCAAGGAAGAACGACCAGGTGACCCCGAAGCGGTTGAGGCTGCTGGTGACGCCCGGGATCAACGCGCCGACGGCGATCAGGATCGTGGCGGGCACGCGCGTGTTGAGCTTGCCGCGGACCAGCGCGTTGACCGCTCCCGGCAGCGAGACGATGAAGTTGACCACGATCGCCGCCACGCCGAACCTCGCGCCGAGGGCGCGCTTTTTCGGCATGTAGATGTACGCGGAGTAGAGGGCGCCGAACACGAGCGCCAGGCCGCCTCCGGCGTTGAAGGGCACGCTGCTCACCCTGAGGTAGCCGGGGAAGCCGGCGGCGACGGGCACGTGCGTCGCAGGGTCGACGTAAGTTCCTGAGAGCGTGGCCGTCATCACCAGCGCGGCGACGACAAGCGTGCCTGCGACCAGAAATCCCATGGCGACGTGGCCCTGCATCTCGCGGCGCAGCGCGGTCGTGGCGGCGATCGAGACGACCGCCGCGAGCGCAAAGGCGAACGCGATATAGCCGCCGGTCGTCGAGCCGGGATATTTAGATGTCGCGAGCAGCGAGAAGAGTCCACCCAGGGCCACCGAGGCCGCGACGAAGTAGCCGAATCGAGTCTTGTTCAAGAGGTAGAGGGTGCCCGCGCCGAGGTAGGCCGGCACCAGGAACGCACCGATGAGGTACCAGGTGCGGTAGAGCGGCGCGCTCCAGCCGAACGCCGCACCGAGGAACTCGCTGCCGCTGCTGATCCCGTACCACGCGAGCCCGATCGCCCACACGAGCTGGAAGCTGTGGCGGCGCTGCCACCACTGGTCCAGGACCATGGCGGCGAACACGAAGCTCAGCACCGACGACGCGAGCGGAAGCATCACGTTCAGGGAAGAGCTCAATGGCTACGCGCTCAGTTTAGGAGGTGCTCGAAAACGAGCGGTGTCGCGTCAGTCTGGGGCGCGCAGGACCCGTCGCGACTTCAGCTCCGAGCGCGGCAGGGTGCCGGCCGGGACCACGCGGCAACCCAGGCGAACACCCAGCGCCTGTCGCAGGTCGGCCTCCAGGCGCTCGCTCGAAAACGAGTCGACGGAGGTCTCGACCAGGAGCGCCACCTCATCCATCTGCCGCTCAGACCGGCGCTCGATCGCAAACTCCGAGATCTCAGGATGGCGGCGGACGATGTCCTCCACCTGTGAGGGAAAGAGGTTCACGCCTCGCACGGTGAACATGTCGTCGACGCGTCCCCGGATTCCGCCCACGATCTTCAGAAATGGGCTTCCGCACGAGCATGGTTCACGGGAGACCTCGACCCGATCGCCCGTCCGATAGCGGATCAGAGGTGTGCCCCAACGGCCGAGATTCGTCGCCACGAGCTCTCCGTCGGCCGCGACCTCGAAGATGAACTCGGACTCGACCAGGTGAACGCCGTCGCGCGCCGAGCAGCTGAAGCCGGTCGGCCCCAGCTCGGTCATGCCCGTGTGGTCGAACGCTGTCGCCGAATAGGCGGCTTCGATCGTGGCGCGCGTCGCCGGGATGCTCGCGCCCGGCTCTCCGGCGTGGATCGTGGTGCGGATTCTCGCGGCCGAGAGGCTGACGCCGATCTGGTCGGCAACATCGGCGAGACGGAGCGCATACGTCGGTGTCGACAGAAGTACTGTCGCGCCCAGGTCGACCATGCTCCCGATCCGCTGCTCGCTCGTCATCGCACCCCCCGACAGGCACAGCGCGCCGATTCGCTGCGCTCCGCCGAAGGCCGACCAGAACCCGATGAACGGACCGAACGAGAAGGCGAAGAAAAGGCGGTCGGCCGCGGTCACGCCGGCGGCCGGATACACGTGGTCGGACCAGATGCTGAGCCACCACTCCCAAGACTCCGCGGTGTCCAGCCATCGCAGTGGACGGTCGCCGCTGGAGCCGGACGTTTGGTGCAATCGCACGTAGCGCTCGAGCGGGTACGTGAGGTTGGAACCGAACGGTGGGTGCGCGGCCTGATCCGCGGTGAGCTCGGTCTTGGTGGTCAGCGGCAGTCGCTCGAAGTCGTCCCACCCGCGAACGTCGTGCAGCCTTGCGCGCCAGAAAGGGTTCGCCGCCAGGACTTCACCCAGCCCCGCGCGCAGCTTCTCGAGCTGCAGCGACCGGACCTCGTCGAAACTAGTCGCGGACCGCGCGGTCGCCGATCTCAAGGACGGAGTCGAGAATCTCGAAGCCTTCGTCCAGCTCGTCTTCTTTGATGCACAGCGGTGGGTTGGTCATGATCGTGTTCCAGCGCACAAACGTGTGCATGCCGGCATCCAGCAGGCCCTGGGCTATCGCCTTCATCTCGGGCGACGCGCCGTTGAACGGTGCGAGAGGTTCTAGCGTCTGCCGGTCGCGGACGAGCTCGAGGCAGCCGAAAAGACCGATCGACCGCGCAGCCCCCACGCAGGGGTGGCGATCGCGGAGCTGCCGGTGGTGACGCGCTAGGATCTCGCCCATGCGGCGCGCGTTACCGACCATGTCGTCTTCCTCGTAAGCCTGGATGGCGCCGAGCGCCGCCGCGCACCCCAGGGGGTGGCTGTTGTACGTCAGTCCGCCGTAGAAGACGTGATCGTCGAAATAAGCCGCGACCTTCGGGATCATGCCGACCGCGCCGAGCGGGACGTAGCTCGAGGTGAGTCCCTTCGCGAGTGTGATCAGGTCGGGTACGACGCCCCAGTGATTCACGGCGAACCACTGACCGGTGCGGCCGAAGCCGGTCATGACCTCGTCGCAGATCATCAGGATGCCGTGGCGGTCGAGGATCCCACGCACGCCCTGCAGGTATCCGTCGGGCGGGATGAGGATGCCGTTGGTGCCGGTGATCGGCTCGAGGATGAAGGCGGCGATGGTCGAGGGTCCCTCGAGCTGGATCGTCTCCTCTAGATTGGCCAGCGATTCCTCGACCGTGTCCCAGCCGCGCTGGATGCCGTGGTACGGATCGAGGACGTGGACGACCCCAGCGGCATGCTCGTTCGGCCAGCGGCGCGGGTCGCCCGTCGCCTGCACGGCAGTGCCGGTCGACCCGTGGTAGGAGCGGTACCGCGCCAGGATCTTGGGGCGGCCCGTCACCGCGCGGGCGATCTTGATCGCGTTCTCGTTGGCGTCGGCCCCCGCCAGCGTGAAGAAGACCTTGTCCATGTCGCCCGGCAGCAGCTCGGCGAGCTTGGCGCCCAGCCGCGCCCGAGCCTCGGTCGCCATGAACGGGCTGATGTAGGCGAGCTGCTCTGCCTGCCGCTGGATCGCCTCGATGATCCGGCGGTCGCCATGGCCGGCGTTCACGCACATGAGCTGGCTGTTGAAGTCGAGGAACCGGCGTCCGTCCGTGGTGTGGAAATGGACCCCCTTGGCACTGGCCACCGGCAGGGGTTTGAGCGTCGACTGCGCCGACCAGTCATACAGGGTGTGACGCGCGCAGAGCTCGGTGATCTCGTTCGCGCTGAGGGCCTTGACGGCCTCCATCACCATCGCCTCGAATCCTACTCGCCGGTCGTGACGTAGATCTTTGACAAGGCCCTCGGCCGGTGCTACATACAGGATCGGTCGACGGGGCCTCAGCCCGCCGCGGTTCACAGGAGGACCTCGATGTTCCCTGCCGCCTTTGACTATCGCGCCCCCGCGAGTCTCGACGAGGCGCTCTCACTTCTCCAGCAGCACGGCGACGAGGCCAAGGTCATGGCGGGTGGACAGAGCCTGATCCCGCTCCTCAAGCTGCGCTTCTCCCGTCCGGAGGTGGTGGTCGACATCGGCCGCCTGCCGGCACTCAACACCGTGAAACGACAGGACGGCCACCTGGCGATCGGGGCCCTGGTCCGCCACGTCGACGTCGAGCGGAGCAAGGACCTCGCCGCTTCCGCCCCGATGCTGGGCGAGGCGGCGCACTGGATCGCCGACCCGCTGGTTCGCAACCGGGGCACGCTCGTCGGCTCCCTCTGCCACGCCGACCCGTCGGGCGACTGGGGTTCGGTGATGCTGGCGTTCGGGGCCGATGTGGTCGCCAGGTCGCACGGCGGGGAGAGAGTCCTTCACGCCGACGGTTTCTTCAAAGGCCCGTTCGAGACCCTGCTCAAACCTCAAGAGATCGTCACCGAGGTCCGCATCCCGGTGCGCAAGGGGCGCTCGGGCGGCGCATACATGAAGCTCGAGCGAAAGGTCGGAGACTTCGCCACTGTCGCCGTCGCGGTGCAGGTCGAGCTGGATGGGGACAGGATTGCGAGCTCCGGCATCGGGCTGACCGCGGTCGGCCCAACCAACATCAAGGCGGCAGAGGCGGAGCGCTTCCTGCAGGGCAAGCAGCCCACAGACGACGTCATCGCGGAGGCGGCGCGGCTGGCTGCGGCAGCCACTGAGCCGAATGACGACATCAGGGGCAGCGCCGCTTACAAGAAGGACGTGGTCCGCGTCTTCGTGCAGCGCGGTCTGAAGACGGCGGTGCAGCGGGCGAAGGAGGCCAGGTCATGAGAGTGTCGATGAAGGTCAATGGGGCAGAGCGCACCGGCGACGTCGAGCCACGCGTTCTGCTGGTCGACTTTCTGCGCAGCAACCTTCGCCTCACCGGGACTCACATCGGGTGCGACACGTCGAGCTGCGGTGCGTGCACCGTGCTGATCGAGGGCGAACCGGTCAAGTCCTGCACGGTGCTCGCGGTCCAGGCGAACGGAAGAAGCGTCACCACGGTCGAGGGCCTGGCGCAGGGCGCCAACCTCGCACCGATCCAGGTCGGGTTCCACGAGGAGCACGGCCTGCAGTGCGGTTTCTGCACGCCGGGCATGATGCTGGTCGGCGCGTCGCTGCTGGAGCGCAACCCGAATCCAACCGAGGATGAGATCCGGTGGGCGATCAGCGGCAACCTCTGCCGCTGCACCGGGTACATGAACATCGTCAAGGCGATCCAGCACGCCGCGAAGCTTCGCGAAGCCTCGGAGGTCGTGGCTCGCGAACAGCACGCCGGCGCGGCTGCGGGAGGCGAATAGATGGCATCCACAGGCACTCACATGCACGGCCGCATCGGCGAGTCGATCAAGCGCAAGGAAGACGGGCGCTTCATCCGCGGCAAGGGCAACTACCTCGACGACCTCGAGCTGCCAGGGATGCTGCACATGGCGATCCTGCGCAGCCCGCACGCGCACGCCCGGATCAAAACGGTGGACACCGCAGCGGCGTCGTCGATGCCCGGGGTCATCGCGGTCGTGACGGGAGAGCTGATGGCGCAGCACAAGCTCGCCTGGATGCCGACCCTGAGCTACGACACCCAGGCGGTGCTGGCCACCGACAAGGTCCGTTTCCAGGGCCAGGAGGTGGCGGCGGTCGTGGCCGAGACGCTGTACCAGGCGGAGGACGCGCGCGACGCGATCGTCGTCGACTACGCCGTGCTGCCCGCTGTGACGAGCCCGGAGCAGGCGAAGGGAGCCGGCGCCGCTCTGATTCGCGACGACAAGGAAAACCAGAAGGACAACCACATCTATCACTGGGAGTCCGGCAACCAGCAGACGACGCAGGCGGCGTTCGCGAACGCCGACAAGGTGATTCGCCTGCACACGTTCTATCCGCGCTGCCACCCGGCGCCGCTGGAGACATGCGGCTGCGTGGCCGACGTCAACGGCGCGACCGGCAAGGCGACGATCTACATGACCAGCCAGGCGCCGCACGCGATCCGCACCGTGTTTGCCCTGGTCACCGGCCTCCCCGAGCAGAACATCAGGATCGTGTCGCCGGACATCGGCGGCGGTTTCGGCAACAAGGTGCCCGTCTACCCCGGGTACGTGGTGGCGACGGCGGCCAGCCTGCTGATCGGCCGTCCCGTTAAGTGGGTCGAGGATCGCACCGAGAACTTGATCTCGACCGGTTTCGCGCGCGACTTCCACATGACCGGCGACCTCGCCGTGGACAAGAACGGCAAGATGCTCGCGCTCCGCGTGCACCTGGACAGCGACAACGGCGCGTTCTTCGCCGACGCGCAGCCGACCAAGTTCAAGGCCGGCCTGTTCCACATCGTCACCGGCTCGTATGACATTCCGACCGCGCACGTCACGGCCGACGGCTACTACACGAACAAGGCGCCCGGCGGCGTGGCGTACCGGTGCTCGTTCCGCGTCACCGAGGCGAGCTACCTGATCGAGCGTCTCGTGACGAACGCCGCGATCGAGCTGGGCATGGACCAGGCCGAGTTCCGGATGAAGAACTTCATCCAGCCCGAGCAGTTCCCCTACCACTCGGCGACCGGCTGGGTCTACGACAGCGGCGACTACCCGAAGGCTATGAACGTCGCGCTCGAGCAGCTCGGCTACGCGGAGATGCGCAAGGATGTCGAGGCGCGGCGCAAGAAAGGTGAGGTCACCGGGATCGGAATCGCAAGCTTCACCGAGGTCGTCGGCGCCGGCCATGGCGCGGAGTACGACATCCTCGGCCTGCGCATGTTCGACAGCGCGGAGCTGCGCGTCCATCCCACCGGCAAGGCCCTCCTGCGCATGGGAACGAAGTCGCAGGGCCAGGGCCACGAAACGACCTTTGCCCAGATCGTGACCGAGGAGCTGGGCATCCCGGCCGCGGACGTCGCGGTCGAGGAAGGCGACACCGACACGGCGCCGTACGGGCTCGGCACCTACGCGTCGCGCAGCACGCCGGTCGCCGGGGCGGCGACTGCGATGGTGTCTCGCAAGCTGCGCGACAAGGCGCGCAAGATCGCGGCGCACCTGCTCGAGGCCGCCGAAGAAGACCTCGAGTGGGAGACCGGAAGGTTCTATGTCAAGGGCTCGCCGGACAAGGCGAAGACGATCCAGGAGATCGCGTTCGCCGCGTACTCCAATCTCCCCGAGGGCATGGAGGCCGGCCTCGAGGGCGTGCACTACTACGACCCACCGAACATGACCTATCCGTTCGGCACCTACGCGGTGGTCGTCGACATCGACAAGGGCACGGGGCAGGTGAAGGTCCGGCGCATGGTGGCGGTCGACGACTGCGGCGTGCGCATCAACCCGATGATCGTCGAGGGCCAGATCCACGGCGGTCTGACTGAGGGTTTCGGCATCGCGTTCATGCAGCTCATCACGTTCGACGCCGATGGCAACTGCATCGGGTCCAACTTCGTGGACTACCTGCTGCCGACGGCCTGGGAGACGCCCAGGTTCGAGCTGGGCGAGACCATGACCCCCTCGCCGCATCACCCGCTGGGCGCGAAGGGCGTCGGCGAGTCGCCGACGGTGGGTTCGCCGGCCGCGTACGTAAACGCGGTGATCGACGCGCTGGCGCCGTATGGTGTTAAGAACATCGACATGCCTGTGACATCGGACAAGGTCTGGGCGGCCTTGCGCGCCGCTGGAGTCAACGAATAGGCGACGAAGTTTTCGATCTGTTGCGTGAGTACGAGGCGGCGGGCACGCCCTGCGCGCTCGCCACTGTCGTGCGCACGGAGGCGCCGACGTCGGCCAAGCCTGGCGACAAGGCGGTCATCACCGCCGACGGCCGCCTGCGCGGATGGATCGGCGGCAGCTGCTCGGAGCCGGTGGTCCGCCGCGAAGCCCTGCGCGCCCTGGCCGACGGTGCCCCGCAGCTCATCCACATCGTCGGAGGCGACGAGGTGAAGCAGACGCGGAAGCGCGGCGAGCTGATGATCGCCACCACGTGTCCAAGTGGCGGGTCGCTTGACATCTTCATCGAGCCGCGGCTGCCCAGGCCGCTGCTCCTCGTTTTCGGAGACGGCCCCGCGGCGACGACCCTCGTGCGGCTGGCCGAGCTCACCGGCTTTCGGGCGCGAGCCGTGACGCAAGCGGAGCTGAGCGCGCTCGAGGTTCCGCGGGGTGAGGCCTACGCGGTCGTCGCCACCATGGGCCATTTCGACGAAGACGCGCTGGAGGCGGCGCTCAGCCATCCCGCCCTGGAGGTCGGCCTCATCGCGAGCGCGCGGCGCACCGCCGCGGTACGCGCCGCGCTTTTGGGTCGGGGCCTGGACGAGCAGACGCTGGCCCGGATCCACGCGCCCGCCGGCAAGGTGCGCGGCGGCACGCAGGAGGAGATCGCGCTTCTCGCGCTGGCGGAGGTCGTGGCGATGCGCCGGACGCGGTCCGCCAAGCACGTGGCCCCCGACCCGTCGCCCGTGATGTTCGTCACCGACCCTGTCTGCGGGATGACCGTCGATCCGTTGACCAGCGACCGCAAAGTCGTGCGCGGCGAGGTGTCGTACTGGTTCTGCTCCGACGGCTGTCAGGCGGAGTTCGAGCGGAACCCCGACCGTTACTCAGCCGGAGTCGTTCCCGCCTAGCACGTCGCCTGCGCGCAGGCGCTCGAGGTTCTGCATGCGGGCCTCGGCCCGCGGACCCAGCTCCCTGAGCACCGCCGCGATGAGGGCCTCGACGACAGCCATCGCGCCGACCAGGGAGTCGAAGGGTCCGACCGTGTCCACGCTGGTCACCAGGACCTGGCGGGCGAACGCAGATGCGGGGGACAGCCACGGGTCGGTGAACAGGATCACGTCGCAGCCGCGGCCCGCGGCGACGCGGGCGCTCTCGATCGTGTCGGGCTGGTAGCGCCTGTAGTCGAACACGACGAGCACGTCGGTCTTGCGCATGTCGATCAGCTGCTGCGCGGGGGCGGTTCGCTCGGCATCGACCAGACCGATCCCCGGGCGGAGGAGGTGGAGCTGGCCGGCGAGGTACCGAGCCAGCGTGGCGCTGACGCGGCCGCCGAGGATCATCACGCGACGCCTGACGTCCGCGAGCAGCCCGACCGCCTCCTTCACGTCGCGGTCGGAGAGCAGCTCCAGAGTCGCCTTCAGGTTGTGTGAGGAAACTTCGAGCGAGTCATTCACCGCCGAGTCGCGCTTGGGTTCGTCCCGGTAGCGGGCGAGGGGCGAGCTGAGCCGGGCCTGGACCTCGTGGCGGAGGTTTTCCTGGAACTCCGGGTAGCCGCGAAAGCCCAGCTTGGTGATGAAGCGGGTGACCGTGGGCGGGCTCACGCCGGCCCGCTCGGCGAACCGCGCGACGCTCTCGAGGCCGGCGATGGGGTAGGACGCGAGCAAGACCCGGGCCAGCCGGCGCTCGGCTGGGCTCAGGGAATCCAGGCGCTGGCGCACGACCTCGCCGACACGAGAGTCGCGTCCCGTGATGTTTGTTACATCCTGGTTCAATCGCTAGCTCCTGGGACGTTTCTTGACAACTGAGAGGGGTGCTGTTAGCTTCGCGGCAAAGCTTTACCAAAGGCCCCCAACGAATTCTCGGCGAAGCCTCCGAATTCGTGGGGATTTCCGACACGGAAGGCTACTAGGGAGGGGCACTTTATGAGCGTTCAGGCTCACAGTTCCGACGTCGAGCAGCTGCACAGGATGGGGTACGCGCAGGAGCTGCTGCGCAGGATGAGCGGCTTTTCCAACTTCGCGGTGTCGTTCACGATCATCTCGATCCTCTCCGGCTGCTTGACGCTCTTCTACTTCGGCATGAGCAACGGTGGGCCGGTGGTCATCACGATCGGCTGGCCGGTCGTCGGCGTCATGGTCATCCTCGTCGGCCTGGCGATGGCGGAGGTTTGCTCCAGCTATCCGACCGCGGGCGGCCTGTACTACTGGGCCGCCAAGCTGGGCGGCAAGAGCAGCGCGGGGTGGAGCTGGATCACCGGATGGTTCAACCTGCTCGGTCAGGTTGCGGTCACGGCGGGCATCGACTTCGGCCTCGCGTTCTTCGCCAACTACTTCCTCAGCCTCTTTATCTCCGGATGGCCGAACCCCCTCAACGCCTACACCGACATCGCCCCGAGGCTGAGCATCATCGGCGTCTACGCTGTGGTGCTTTTCATCCACGGGCTCCTCAACACGTTCGGCGTCCGCCTCGTCGCCCTGCTCAACGACATCTCGGTGTGGTGGCACATCGCCGGCGTGTTGGTCATCGTCGCGGTGCTCTTCCTGTTCTCGAAGTACCACCAGTCACCGTCTTACGTGTTCACGAAGTTCGTCAACCTGACGGGCTTCAGCTTTGCCGGCGCATCGGTCTTCGTCTTCCTCACCGGACTTCTGATGGCGCAGTACACGTTCACCGGCTATGACGCGTCGGCGCACATGACGGAGGAGACGCGCAACGCCGCAGTCTCAGGCCCGCGCGGCATCGTGTGGTCGATCATCATCTCGCTCATCGCCGGCTGGATTCTTCTGATCGGCGTGACGCAGGCGATCAACGACGCCGACTACGCCAACATCGTCGGCGCCCTTGGGGCCGCACCAGCCGTGATCTTCCAGGACGCGATCGGAAAGACCGGAGCCGCGCTTCTGCTGCTCATCGTCATCGGAGCCCAGTTCTACTGCGGTATGTCGTCGGTCACGGCCAACTCGCGCATGATCTACGCCTTCTCGCGCGACGGCGCCGTTCCCGGATCGCAGTTCTGGCACCGGATCAATCCGCGCACCCGCACCCCGACCAACTCGATCTGGTTTGCCGCGGTCGGGGCCTTCATCCTCGGGCTGCCGTATCTGTGGAACCCGACCGCTTACGCGGCGGTGACCTCGATCGCCGTCATCGGGCTGTACATCGCGTACGGCATCCCGATCCTTCTCCGCCGCATCGCGGGCAACAAGTTCCAGCCGGGGCCGTGGCAGCTCGGGCGGTGGAGCCCGCTCGTGGGATGGGTGGCCGTGATCTGGATCGGGTTCATCTCGATCCTGTTCATCCTCCCTCAGGCTTCGCCGGGCAACACGCTCGCGACCTTCAACTACGCGCCTGTGGCGGTCATCGTGGTGCTGGTCTTCGCTGGCGGGTACTGGTTCCTCTCGGCCAAGAACTGGTTCAAGGGGCCGAAGGTCCAGGGCTCCGCCGACGAGCTTGCGAGGATCGAGGCGGAGCTGGAGGCGGTGGGTAGCGCGATGCCCGCCAGCGCGCCGACCAACTGACCCGTGGCTGAAAAACCGAAGATCGGGATCACGACGAGCCCCAAGCGGGGCGCGGAGTATTACATCCCGTATCAGAAGGCGGTGGAGGCGGCCGGCGCGGAGCCGGTCGAGCTCCCGCCGGGCACGCGCTCGCTGCCCGAGGTGGATGGGCTGCTGCTCCCCGGCGGGTGGGACGTGGACCCCGCGTTCTACGGCGAGAGCAAGGACGAGAAGGTCGGTCCCATCGACCGCGACCTGGACGAGACCGAGCTAAAGCTTTTCCAGCAGGCGCGGGACAAGGAGATCCCGGTCCTCGGCATATGCCGCGGCCAGCAGGTGATCAACGTCGCGATGGGCGGATCCCTGGTCCAGCATCTCGACGATCACGACGTTCGCAGCTACGGTCGCAAGCACCTGGCCCACACGATCGTCGTCGATCCCGACTCGGAGCTGGGCCAGGCCGCGGGCAAGCACAAGATCCGCGTCAACAGCCTCCACCACCAGGCGATCAACCGTCTCGCGCCGGGTCTGCATCAGACGGCGAAGGGCGAGGATGGGACCGTCGAGGGAGTCGAGTCGGACGACGGGCTCATCGTGGCGGTGCAGTGCCATCCCGAGGAGCTGACGACCGACTCGACCTGGGCGCGCAGCCTCTTCGAGCGATTCGTGGCACGGGCGCGCGGCGGCCCCAAAGCGCACCGCTAGTAGGAGTGGCCCGCCCCCACAGTTTCGCGCATCCTCGCGTCCTAGGCGGCCGGGCGCCTGCGGCGCTGAAGCCTGCGTCGGGGGGCCCGGCGCTCACTCGTCGCGCACGCACGAGTGCGCTCCTCGTCGCGCCGCCCCCTCCTTGGCTCCGACCGCCGAGGCCGCGACTCTGCCGCGCCCTGGGGAGCGGGCCACTCCCGTGCTGACGAAGGAGCACCTCGCTCACCAGGTCGACAACGGTGAGATCGACACCGTCGTCGTCGCTTTCACAGACATGCAAGGCCGGCTGATGGGCAAGCGCGTCGACGCGGAGTACTTCGTCGAGACGTCGTACCAGGGGGAGTCGACGGAGGGCTGCAACTACCTGCTCGCGCTCGACATGGAGATGGACCCCGTGCCCGGCTACCAGATGGCGAACTGGGAGAGCGGGTACGGGGACTTCGACCTCGTGCCCGACTTCAACACGCTGCGGGCGATCCCGTGGCTGGACGGCACCGCGATGGTGCTGTGCGACGTGCAGTGGCACGACGGAAAGCCGGTCCGGCCGTCACCGCGGCAGGTGCTGCGGGCGCAGATCGAGCGGGCGCGCAAACTCGGCTTCGAGCCGATGTTCGGTTCTGAGCTCGAATTCTTCCTCTTGAAGGAGACCTTCGCCGAGGCCCACGCCAAACACTTCACCGACCTGACGCCGTCAGTGCCCTACATCCTCGACTACCACATCCTGGCCACGACCTATGACGAGCCGTTCCTCCGCGCGGTCCGCCGCGGGATGAAGGCGGCGGGCATACCCGTCGAGAGCTCGAAGGGTGAGGCCTGGCCGGGCCAGCAGGAGATCAACTTTCATTTCTCCGACGCGCTGACGATGGCCGACAACCATGTCATCTACAAGAACGGGATCAAGGAGATGGCGCACCAGCAGGGCTGCTCGGTGACGTTCATGGCCAAGCCCGACCACCGCTGGATCGGGAGCTCGTGCCACGTCCATTCCAGCCTGTGGAATGGCGGCCGAAACGCATTCGACGGCGAATCGGACACGTTCAAGCACTACCTCGCCGGCCACATCGCGTACGCCGCGGAGATAGCCATCTTCCTCGCGCCCAACATCAACTCGTACAAGCGATACGCAGCGGGCAGCTGGGCGCCGACCACGCTGGCGTGGGGCCACGACAACCGGACGTGCGGGTTCCGCATCGTGGGGCACGGCCAGCACCTGCGCACCGAGTCGCGCATACCGGGTGCGGACGTCAATCCGTATCTGTGCTTCGCGGCCCTGCTCGCGGCGGGCTTGCAGGGAATCGAGGAGAAGCTGACGCTGCCGCCCGAGTTCAAGGGCAACGCGTACGAGTCGGACGTGCAGCGGTTTCCGCACGCGCTGCGCGACGCGATCACGGCGCTGGAGGGCGGCACGATGGCGCGGCAGGCTTTTGGCGAGGATGTTGTCGATCACTACCTCAACTACGCGCGGACGGAGCAGGCGCTGTTCGACAAGGTCGTGACGACGTATGAAAGGGAGAGGCTTTTCGAACGTGGGTAGGGCCCAATGAACAGGTTGAGCGGTAAGGTCGCCGTGATCACAGGCGCCGCAGGCGGCATCGGCCGCGAGGCCGCGATCCTTTTCTCATCCGAAGGGGCGAGGGTCTGCGTCGCGGACGTCGGGCGCGAGGCCGGGGAGAAGACTGCCTCGGAATGTCGCGAGGCGTTCTTCTTCGCCGCCGACGTCAGCGATCCGCAGAGCGTGCAGGGGATGTACGCGGAGACGGAGAGGCGCTACGGCGCTGTGAACGTGCTCTACAACAACGCGGGCATCATGCCGGCCGACGACGATTCGATCCTCACCACGGAACCCGATGCGTGGGATCGGGTCCAGGCAGTCAACGCAAGGGGTGTCTACCTCTGCTGCAAGTACGGCATCCCATATTTGCTGAAGGCGGGCGGCGGTTCGGTGATCAACGTCGCGTCATTCGTCGCGTTGATGGGCGCGGCCACGTCCCAGATCGCGTACACCGCGTCCAAAGGCGCCGTGCTGTCGATGAGCCGCGAGCTGGCGGTCCAGTTTGCGCGGGACGGCGTGCGCGTCAACGCGCTGTGCCCTGGTCCGGTCGAGACGCCGCTGCTCATGCGGATCTTCAACGAGGACCCGGGCGCGTACCAGCGCCGCCGCGTCCATCTCCCGATGGGACGGCTGGCCAAAGCCCGCGAGATCGCCAACGCCGCGCTGTTCCTCGCGAGCGACGAGTCCAGCTACGTCAACGGCGCGACCTTCCTCGTCGACGGGGGAATCACGGCGGCTTACGTAACGCCGGAGTAGCGGGCGACGGTAGCTCGCGCCGCCGTCGCCTCACACCAGTCCGTTACCAGGTCAGGATGACCTCGCCCGGGCCGCCTGCCTGAGCCGGGCCGGAAAAGACCGTCCCACTGCCACCGGCCGACCCGTTGTGCAATGGAGCTACCGATCCCTGTATCGGAAGTCCAGCAAGGCCCGCTGGGCTGGACGGCGGGTTGCCAGGGCCGAAGGCGCACATGAAGTCGAACACGCCACTCCCACCTGGATTGCCGGGCCGGACGATACCGCCCGGGCTCACGACCTGACCGCCGGCCCCGCCGACAGCCGACGCCGGGCTCGCAATCACGGTGCCAGCGCCGCCCCCGCCTGCGGAGACGAGCACGGTGCTGCCTCGCGTCACGCTCGACGTGCCTCCGGCCACTCCGGCGGCACCGGCTGCGCCGACGCTGATGCTCAGCGATTCACCCGGGTTCACGGAAACGACCGTGCGCAGGTAACCGCCACTTCCGCCGGCGGCAGAGCTGATGCAGTCTGGAAATGGGATGAAATCGCTTCCGCCACCGCCGCCACCCCACGCCTCGACCAGAACGCTGGTCACACCCGCGGGCACGTTGAACGTCGTGGACGCGGTGACCTCGAGTATCTGGGAGAGTCCGCCGGCTGTCCCTGGAGGACCCTGCTGGTTCCACGAGACGGCGGTCGTGCCGGCTGGGCACCTCGGAACGGACTGCGTCGTGACGAAGATGAGCGTGCCGCCGCCCGTGAGACATCCTCGAAATACGGTGGGCGTTGTGCTCCCAAGCACGTGGAAGACCGAGCCGGCCAGAACGGCGCCGGCGAGAATCGCCACATAGCCGAGCTTTATCAGTTGGCCCCTCATGCTTTCCTCCTCATACGAGAACGGACGGATCGTGTGTGGGCCGAGTATGCGCGCGACGAGTTGGGCTGGCTCGACGATGTCGTCCTGACCGTCACGCCCGATAGCCGTAACCCCGCCGCGTATCGAGTTTCGCGATGCGCAAGGCCCTTACGTTGATGGTCCTCGTGGCCGCGGCCGCGTGCGGCGGCGGCTCACCGTCGACGTCAGCAGCGAGCTCGCCGTCGCCGGTGCCCACCGCCACGGTGGCGGTCGCCGCCAACGCGAAGCTGGGCCAGATCCTGGTCGACGGCAACGGGCGAACGCTGTATCTGTTCGAAGCCGACAAGGGAACGGCGTCGGCATGCTATGGCTCGTGCGCGTCGTACTGGCCGCCTCTCTTGACGAGCGGCCAGCCGCAGGCCGGAACGGGCGTCAACGCAGCACTGCTTGGCACCGCGCCGCGCACCGACGGCACGACGGAAGTCACGTACGCCGGCCATCCTCTGTACTACGTCGTGACCGATCACAATCCCGGGGATGCCACCGGACAGGGGGTCAACAACTTCGGGGCTGTCTGGGACGCCGTCGGACCAGACGGCAACAAGATCGCCTGATCCCCGCCGCGGAATAGTCCGCGACGCGCTCGGCATCGCGATCGCGAGCGGCGCTTACGCGATCTCGTTAGGCGCCATCGCCACCGCCGCGGGACTGTCACTGCCGCAGACCTGCGCCCTGTCGGTCCTGATGTTCACCGGCGCGTCGCAGTTCGCACTCGTCGGGGTGATCGGCGGGGGCGGTGGTGTGTGGGCCGGTGCGGTGGCCGCGGTGCTGCTCGGTTCGCGCAACGCGCTGTACGGCCTTCGCCTGTCCTCGCTCCTCGAGGTGCGCGGTCTCAAGCGCGTTCTCGCTGCGCAGTTCGTGATCGACGAGACGACTGCGATGGCGATCGCGCGCGACGATCCGTCCGCGGGCCGCTTCGCCTTCTGGTCGACGGGGTTCGCGCTGTTCATCTTCTGGAACCTGGGCACCCTCGCCGGCGCCCTGGCCGCCCACGTGGTGTCGAATCCAAAAACGTTGGGCCTCGACGCCGCGCCACCGGCCGCGTTTCTGGCGCTCCTCGCGCCTCGGCTGCGAGCGCGCGAACCGCTGGCGGTGGCGCTCGCTGCGGCGGTGGTGGCCATCGCGGTCCTTCCCTTCGTGCCGGCGGGCGTGCCTCTCCTGATCGTCGCGCTGCTCGTGGCGCTGTTCGGTTACCTCAGATGATGTGGGCGGGCGTCCTCGTCGCATCGCTTGCGTGCTACGGGCTGAAGCTCGCCGGGCTGTCGCTGCCGCAGAGCTGGCTGGCCGACGCGCGGGTGCAGCGCACTGTTCCACTGATCCCGATCGCCCTGCTGGCCGCTCTCGTCGCGACGCAGACGTTCTCGACGGGCCACACGCTGGTGCTCGACGTGCGGGCGGCGGCGCTGGCCGTCGCCGTGATGGCCGTGCTCCTGCGGGCTCCGTTTCTCGTCGTGGTCGCCGCGGCCGCCGCAACCGCCGCGCTCCTGAGACTGGTCTAACGTCCTCGGTCTGATGGTGCGCATCGAGGTTGCCGCGGAGGCGACGCCCGAGCTGCAGGCGGCGCTGGCGCATCTCCTGCCCCAGCTCAACCCAACTCTGCCCGTTCCCGACATGGATCGCCTACGGCGCCTGATCGCCGATCCGGCGGTCGCGCTGCTGGTCGCAAGGGACGGCGATGCGATCGTGGGTACGACCACGGTGATCGTCTACACGACGCCTTTCTGGATCAAGGCGCGCCTGGACGAGGTCGTGGTCGACGCTGCCGCAAGGGGCAAGGGCGTGGGCGAGGAGCTCGTCAGAGCCGCGCTCGACGTCGGTCGCGAACGTGGCGCGCAGGTCGCCGAGCTACAGTCAGGACGGGGCGAGGCGCGCAAGGCCGCGCACCGGCTCTACGAGCGAATGGGATTCAAGATTCGCGAAACCGACGTCATGCGGATCGTGCTCTAGCCAGGGTCTCCAGCCGGTCCACCATCGACGCGAGCGTGGCGAACGCCGCCTCGACGGGCTCCGGCGAGGTCATGTCGACGCCGGCCATGCGCAGCCCTTCGAGCGGATACATGGAGCTCGCGCTCTTCAAGAACGCGAGGTAGGACTCCACCGCCTTGCGGTCGCCGTTGGCGACGCGCTGCACGAGGTGATCCGCCGCCGCGATGCCCGTCGCGTACTGGTAGACGTAGAAGTTGCTGTAGAGATGGGTGTGAAACTGCGCCCAGGTCGAGCCGATGCGGTCGCGATCGCGCTCACTGACGTCGACCTCGGAGCCGTAGACCTCCACCAGGAGATCGGCCATCAGGTTGTTCAGGTAGTCGGCCGTAATGGCGCCGCCGCGCTCCGCGCGCTCGTGGATCACCAGCTCGAGGCGCGCGAGCGACGGCATGATGAAGAAGTAGCGGTAGAAGTTGGACATCGCTTCTTCGATCACGGCCATCTGAAACGCGGGGTCGGATCTCGTCGCCAGCAGGTGTCGCCGGGTGAGCGCCTGGTGCATGTTCGACGCGACCTCGGCCTGGAACAGGCCGTAGTTCGAGTACACGTACGGCTGCGTGTGCCACGCGTGGTACGAGTGCATCGAATGCCCGAGCTCGTGGGCAAGCGTGCTCATCGAAAAGATGTCTTCGTTGTAGCTCATGAAGATGAAGGGCATCGTGTCCATCGCGCCGGTCGAGAAAGCTCCCATCCGCTTGCCCTTGTTGGGGTAGATGTCGACCCATCGGTCTTGCAACGCGCCCTTGCGCATGATCGCGACGTACTCTTCGCCGAGCGGAGCGACGCCCTCCGAGATCCAGTCGACCGCCTCCTCGTACCGCACTTCCAGCGTGCTCGCGCTCAGCTGCGCGCGAAGGTCGTAGGGCTTGAGGACCTCGAGCCCGAGCATCTCGCGGCGGATGCGCCAGTAGCGGTGCCAGGTGCCGACGTTCTCGCGGAACGTCCGGATCACGTTGTGGAAGACCTCGACCGGGATGTGTCCAGGCTCGAGCGCCGCCTCGAGCGAGGACGCGTGTCCTCTTGCGCGCGCGAAGAAGACGTCCCGCTTGACGGCGCCGGCCAGGCTTGCCGCCATGGCGTGCTGCATCCTCAGGTGCTCGTCGGCGTAGCTCTCGAACGCGGTCCGCCGGACGTCGCGGTCCGGGCTGGTGAGCAACGAGGCGACCGTCCCCTGCGCGACCTCGTGCAGCTCGCCGTCGCCGCCCACGGCAGGCGCGAACTTGAGGTCGGTGTTGGCGAGCACGCTGTGGACCGAGAGCGCTGTGGCCAGCGGGTCGGCGACCTGGCTGAGCAGCTCTTCCACCTCGGCGCTGCGGATGCGCTTCTGCAGCCTCTCGAGGACGTCGAAGTAGTGGCCCAGGTGGGCCAGGCGCGGCGAGGCGACGACCCACTCCCGGAGCTTCGGGAGCCCGATCGTGAGCATCTCGGGGATGGCGAAGGACCCGGCGGCGCTCAGCTGGGCCGCCACCGAGCGGGCGCGGTCGACCCGGGCCGCGGCAGCATGATCGCCCACGTCGACCGAGTACGACATCGAGCTGTAGACGATCACCTTGGCCATCAGCCGGCGGGCGCGCTCGTTGGCGTCGAACCAGTCGGCCAGCGCGTCGGGCGAGTCGCCGAGGTGGCCCTTGAACTCGGCGAGGTCGGGCAGCCAGGCCAGGACGGTCTCGACCGCGTTCTCCCAGCCCTCCGCGTCGGGAAAGACGCTCTCCCCGTTCCACGTGAATCGTCTCTCCACCTCGGTGCGCTCTGGAAGCGGCCTCGCCACGATATGTGGATTAGTAGCATGGGTCCGATGCCGCGCGCCAATGCCAACGGGATCGCCATCGAGTACGACACGTTCGGCGATCCCTCAGCGGCGCCGCTCCTGCTCATCGGCGGCCTGGGCACCCAGCTGATCAGCTGGGACGAGGAGTTCTGCGAGCTGCTGGCGGCCCGAGGCTTCCGCGTGATCCGATACGACAACCGCGACGCCGGCTTGTCCACGCAGATGGACGACGCCGAGCCGTACACGCTGGACGACATGGCGTTGGACGGGGTGGGCCTCCTCGACGCGCTGGAGATACCCGCCGCGCACATCGTGGGCGCGTCCATGGGCGGCTTCATCGCCCAGCTGATCGCCCTCGACCACCCCGCTCGCGTGCTGACGCTCACCTCGATGATCTCGGGGCCCAGCGGCGCGGACCAGGTCCAGCCCACGTCCGAAGCGACCGCGCTGCTCCTGACGCCCGCGCCGACGACGCGCGAGGAGCGGATCACGCTCGGACTGGTGGCAAAGCGGACGCTGCTCGGGCCGTCCGATCCATTCGACGAGGCGTACGAGCGCAACAAAGTGACCCGGGCGGTGGACCGCGCCTACCGGCCTGCGGGCTTCGTGCGTCAGCTCCAGGCGATCGCGGCCGCGCCCAGCAGGGTCCCGCGACTCGGTTCGCTCCGGGTGCCTGTCCTGGTCGTGCATGGTGACGCGGACATCCTCGTGCCGGTCGAGAACGGCCGCCGCGTGGCAGCGGCGATTCCGGGCGCGCGTCTCCTGGAGATCGACGGGATGGGCCACGACGTGCCCCGTCGCGTATGGGTTCAGGTGGTCGACGCGATCGGCGACCTCGCGCGCGAAACCCTCAAGTGCTGAGCGGCCTCAACCCGGCGATCGCGTTCCTCGCCGGCCTCGCGTCCTTCGTATCTCCATGCGTGCTGCCACTTGTCCCGGCATACCTCGCCTACCTCGGAGCGAGAAAGGCGCCCGCCGACTCGATCGCGGTCGCCGGCGCGGCATTCGTCGCCGGCCTGTCGCTGATCTTCATCCTTTTCTTCTACGTGTTCTCGCTGGCGGTCCAGCCGGTGCGTGCTTTCGTGCCCGTGGTTGCAGGCGTCGTCGTCATCGTCATGGCGCTGCACGTCGCCGGGGTCATCCGCATTCCGCTGCTGTCTGCCGAGTACCGGGTTATGAAGGTCGCGCCGCAGGGTGGGGGAGCCGCCGGCGGCTTCGTGCTCGGCATGGGGTTTGCGAGCGGGTGGACGCCGTGCATCGGGGTCACCTTGAGCGCGGTGTTGAGCTCGGCGGTGACGATCGGCACCACGCCGCAGGGCCTGAGCCTGATGCTCGCCTACTGCCTCGGCCTGGGCCTCCCCTTCCTCCTCCTTGCTTTCGCCTTCGAGGGCACCCGGCCGCTCATCGAGTTCGTCAACCAGCACCGACGCGCCATCGACCTTGCATCGGCGGCGGTCCTGCTCGTGATGGGAGCGCTGCTGCTGACCAACCGGCTGACGTGGCTCTCGGCCGGCCTGGTTCAGCTCATCCCGTCGTGGCCGTCACCCAGCCTCTGAGACTTCGGTGATCAGAATCCACGCGATGTAGATGTTCCACCCGAACATGAAGAACATCACGGCGGCGAGGAGGAAGAGACCCCCGCCGGCCCGGACGATCAGGCTGATGCCCGCGGCGTTGAAGAGCACGATCCAGATCGTGCCTCCGACCAGCTCGATGAGCCGGTGCGTCCAGGTCGAGGCGACCGCTGGAGCGTCGTGACGTCTGGTGAGGACCTGACGAATCGTGAACGCGACGAAGACCAGGGCCGTGGCCTCGACCTCGACGCCGAGCAGGGATAACGGTTGGGCCGGAATGAGTACCGCGCCCGACATGAGCAGCTGCGAAGCCAGCGACATCAGCGTGCCGACGGCGCGATTGCTGAAAAAGTGGTTCGCCATGATCTCGCGCGCATGGAGCGACATCGCGACAAAAAGGAGGCCGGCAAGGGCCGCGGCGGCGCCGCCGGTCATGACATAGAAGTCGTGCCACTGGGTCGTGTCGTAGGCCATCAGCCGCTGATTGATTTCAGCCAGACGTGCTCGGCCGCCTTGAGCCTGCCCGAGAGCGCGTTTAGCGTTTTCTGGACCTGGGCGGCGCGCTCGTAATCGGCCTGCCCCACGGCGTCCGCGAGGTGGCTGCGGGCCACCGCGAGGTCGGCTCGCAGCTTGACCACCTGATCGGGCGGCTTCGCGAGCTCGTTGACCAGCCGGTCGACGTCGAACCCTCGCCTACGCATGAGGTCGGCGAACTGCGGTGTCGTGAGAAGACGATGCAGCGTCTCGGTGTCGGAGGCAGCGGGGGGCACCGGCTTGAACCCCGCCACCGTTCGCATCTGGGCCAGACGCATTCGCGGCAGCGCCGGGAAGCGCATCTTTTTGGGCTGCGATCGCTTTCCCATTCCGCTTGGCTGGAGGCCCCACCTCTTCTCCAGTTCCGCGACGACTACATTCGCGCGCGCGCCCATGTCCTCGAGCACGTGGGCTGCGATTCCCTCGCCCTCGATGACCAGCGCCATGAGGAGGTGCCCCGTGTCGACGGAGTCGTGGCCCATGCGACGCGCCTCATCGAAGGCGATCTCGATGACCTGCTTGACCCGCGATGTCGGGATGATCTGCTGGATGATGATCCGCTCGGTGCGCCCGACCACCGAGGCGATGGTTTGGCGGACGGTCGCGATGTCGATTCGAAGCTCCTTGAGCACCTCGGCGGCATCGCCCTCCTGCTCCCGCAACAGCCCGAGCAGGATGTGCTCCGTTCCGATGTAGGAGTGGCGCGAACGCTCCGCCTCCTCCTGCGCGAACGTCAGCGTTTTTTTGGCACGCTCGGTGAAGCGCTCGAACGGGTACACGGAAGTGCCGCCCAATATGCCACCCGCGCCTGTCAAGAACACTTGTTTGTAGCTCCCGAAACGGTCAGACTTTCATCTGTGGGGCAGGTCATGGATCTCTTCTCTCCGCCGGTTCGCGATTGGTTCCTCAGCTCCTTCGCCGAGCCGACCTCCGTGCAGGACCGGGGCTGGAGGGAGGTGGCGGCGGGGAGGCACGTCCTCATGGCGGCGCCTACCGGCAGCGGCAAGACGCTCGCCGCCTTCCTGTGGTGCCTTGACCGCCTCGCGTCCGAACCGATGCCTGCCGAGTCGGAACGGTGTCGCGTCCTCTATGTCTCGCCCCTCAAGGCGCTCGCCCACGACGTCGACCGCAACCTCCGATCACCGCTGGTCGGTATCAGGCACCAGATGGAGGCGCAGGGCCTGACTCCGCCGGACATCGCGGTCGCGATCCGGACCGGGGACACGCCGGCCGAGGCGCGGCGGTCGATGGAGCGCCACCCGCCCGACATTCTGATCACAACACCCGAGTCGCTCTTCCTCATCCTCACCAGCGCGGCGCGAAAGATGCTGGCGTCTGTGCGCTGGCTGATCGTCGACGAGATCCACTCCGTGGCGGCGACCAAGCGCGGCAGCCACCTTGCGCTGAGCCTCGAGCGTCTCTGTGAGCTGACCCGGGTCGAACCGCAGCGCATCGGCCTGTCCGCGACGCAGCGCCCGCTCGAGGAGGTCGGACGCTTCCTCGGCGGCGCGAACCGCGAGGTGGCGATCGTCGATGCCGGCCGGCTCAAGACGATGGAGGTTCGGGTCGAGGTCCCGGTCGAGGATATGACCCGCCTCACCGCCGAGGACGAGGACAGCGCGAAGGGGATGAACAGCATCTGGCCCGCCATCTACCCGCGCCTGCTCGAGCTGATCCGCGCGCATCGCTCGACGATCGTCTTCGTCAACTCGCGCCGCCTCGCCGAGCGCATCGCGGCGCGCGTCAACGATCTCGCGGAAGAGGAGATGGTGCGCGCCCATCACGGCTCGATCGCGCGCGAACAAAGACTCCTGATCGAGGAAGAGCTGAAGGCAGGACGGCTGCGCGGCCTCGTCGCCACGTCGACGCTCGAGCTTGGCATCGATATGGGCGCGGTCGACCTCGTTCTGCAGATCGAGGCCCCACCCAGCGTGGCGGCTGGCATCCAGCGCGTCGGCCGCGCCGGCCACTCGGTGGGTGAGGTGTCGCGCGGAGTTGTCATCCCGAAGTTCCGCGGGGACCTGCTCGAGTCGGCGGCCGTCGTCGAGGGGATGCTCGAGGGGCGGATCGAGTCCACCGTCGTGCCGCGCCGCCCGCTCGACGTGCTTGCGCAACAGATCGTCGCGATGTGCGCGCTTGACGAGTGGGGGATCGAAGAGCTCGGCCGCGTCGTGCGCCGCGCATATCCGTACAGCGACCTCGGTCCACGGGCGTTTGAATCCGTCCTCGACATGCTGAGCGGGCGGTACCCCTCGGATCAGTTCGTCGAGCTCCGACCGCGGCTGGTCTGGGACCGCGTTGCCGGCAAGCTCCGCGGCCGCGCCGGAGCCCAGAGGCTGGCGGTGACCAACCCCGGCACCATTCCGGACCGCGGACTGTACAGCGTGAACCTCGCCGAGGACGGCAGGCGGGTGGGCGAGCTGGACGAGGAGATGGTCTACGAGACGCGCGTGGGGGAGACGTTCGTCCTGGGTGCGTCGACGTGGCGCATCGTCGAGATCACGCCCTCCCAGGTCATCGTCACGCCGGCGCCGGGAGAGCCGGGCAAGATCGCCTTCTGGAAGGCCGACACGCCGAGCCGGCCCGTCGAGCTCGGCGCGGCCCTCGGCAAGATGGTGCGCGAGCTGCGCAGCCTGTCCCCCGACGCCGCCGCCAAGCGCCTGCGCGAGCGTGCGGGCTTCGATGACCTGGCGATCAAGAACCTCCTCGCCTATCTCGACGACCAGGCCGCGGCCACTGGCGTGGTGCCCGACGACCGGACCGTCGTGGTCGAACGGTTCCGCGACGAGGTGGGTGACTGGCGCGTGTGCCTGCACACGCCCTTCGGCGGCCGCGTCCATGCGCCGTTGGCCTTCGCCCTGGAAGCTCATCTGCAGGAAAAGCTGGGCGTGGATGCGCGCTCACTGTGGACCGACGACGGAATCGCGATGCATCTTCCCGAGGTCGAGTCGCCGCCCAGCCTCGACGAGCTGATCCTGGATCCGGAAGAAGTCCACGCGCTGGTGTCTGCGCAGCTGCCCGCGTCGGCGCTCTTCGCGGCGCGATTTCGGGAGAACGCCGCGCGGTCGCTGCTCCTGCCTCGGCGCCGGCCCGGCCAGCGCACTCCGCTCTGGCAGCAGCGCATGCGCAGCGCGAGCCTGCTGCAGGTGGCAGGCCAGTACCCCGACTTTCCGATTCTGGCCGAGACGTGGCGAGAGGTGATGAGCGATCACTTCGACATGCCGGCGCTGTCGAACTTCCTTCGCGCGATCCGGTCGCGCGAGATTCGCGTAGTCGCCGTCGACACCGAGCGCGCCTCTCCTTTTGCCTCGTCGCTCTTGTTCTCCTACGTCGCCGAGTACATGTACGAAGGCGACCAGCCGCTCGCCGAGCGGCGCGCGCAGGCGCTCACGCTTGACCGCGATCTGCTGGCCGAGCTGCTTGGCAGCGAAGACCTTCGCGAGCTGCTCGACCCCGACGCGATCGCCGCGGTGGAGCTCGAGCTGCAGGGGCTGCTGCCGGAGCGCTTTCCTCGCGATGTCGACGAAGCGCACGACCTGCTGGTCCGGCTCGGCGACCTCAGCGACGACGAGGCTGGGGCGCGAGGCGTGAGCGGCGAGTGGCTGCGAGGGCTGGAACGGGATCGGAGGGCTGTCGGCGTGAGACTCGCGGGCGAGTCCCGATGGATCGCCGCGGAGGACGCCGGCCGGTACCGCGAGGCGCTGGGGGCAAGCCTGCCGATCGGGCTGCCGGATGTCTTCCTCGACCCCGGTCAGGCTCCGCTGGAGTCGCTGCTCCGCCGCTACGCCCGCACCCATGTCCCGTTCGTCACCGCCGATCCAGCCAAGCGGTGGGCGGTTCCGGCCCAGGCGGTGGAAGGCGCTCTCGCCAAGCTCGCCTCACGGGGCGACGTCCTGGCCGGCGAGTTTCGCAAGGCGGCCGACGGGCGCGAGTATTGCCACCCCGACGTCCTGCGAATGCTGCGCCGCAGATCTCTCGCGGCTCTTCGCCGTGAGGTGGAGTCCGTCGCGCCGGACGCCCTGGCCAGGTTCCTGCCCGCGTGGCACGGCGTCGGCGTGAAGGGAGGCGGCGTCGATCGTCTGCTCGAAGTGGCCTTCCAGCTGCAGGGACTCGCGCTTCCGGCGACGGTCATCGAGCGCGACGTCATCGCCGCGCGAGTAGGCGACTACGCGCCTCGCCTGCTCGACGAGCTGGTCTCCATGGGCGAGGTGGTGTGGGTCGGCCGCGGGTCGCTTGGCACGAGCGATGGGCGCGTCGCCCTCTACCTGCGCGGCGATGCACCGAGGCTAGTTCCGCAGCCTGTCGATCCGCCGCAGTCGGACCTGCACGACAAGATTCGCGACCACCTGAAGTCGCGCGGCGCGAGCTTCTTCCGGGACATCTACAACGCGGCGGGTGGCGGCGACGAAGACGTGGCGCTCGATGCGCTGTGGGATCTGGTGTGGTCGGGCGAGGTCACCAACGACACGTTCGCGCCGTTGCGGCTGCTCGGGCCAATGGCGCGCAGGCCGGCGCGCCGACCGCGACTTCCGCGCCTGACCCAACCGCGCGCGGCAGGGCGATGGTCCCTGGTGGCCGACCTCATCGGCGCGGGCGCGAACTCGACCGAACGGCTACACGCCGAGGCCGGCGTCCTGCTCCAGCGCCACGGCGTGCTGACGCGTGAGGCGGTGGTCGGCGAGGGATGGCCGGGTGGCTTCGCGAGCCTGTACCCGGTGCTGCGCGCGATGGAAGATTCGGGCCGCATCCGCCGTGGCTATTTCGTCGAGGGTCTCGGCGGTTCGCAGTTCGCGCTGCCGGGAGCGGTGGACCGGCTGCGGTCACTCCGAGAGTCGGGCGGTGGTGTCATCGCACTGGCTGCGACCGACCCGGCGAACGCGTTCGGGACGATCCTCCCCTGGCCACAGTCGGACGGACGCATGAGCAGGGCCGCCGGCGCCTACTGCGTGATCGATGACGGGAGGCTCGTTCTGTACCTCGAGCGGGGCGGCCGGTCGCTGCTGACAAACGGCGAGGTCCAGGCCGCGCAGCTCCATGCGCTGATCACGGTCGCGACGGCCGCGGGCAGGGTCGAACTGCAGAAGGTCGATGGTGTTGCGGCGATGGAGTCGCCGCTGAAAGCGGCACTGCGTGAGGCGGGGTTTTCGCAAACGCACCGCAGCCTTGTCGCGTATGGCAGCCGCACCTAGAGCCCAGTCCGGCGATTGCCCGACGCATCGTTACGATTACGTGTTGTCGGGGAGTGGCGTAGCTCGGTAGCGCACCTGGCTGGGGGCCAGGGGGTCGCGGGTTCAAATCCCGCCTCCCCGACCAGGTCGATCCACTCGTACGTGACCATCGAATCCAATACGGCTCGATCTCCGAAGCCTCGTCGAGCTGGTGCTGCCGAACGTGCAGCTTGGATGAACGCGGAGCTCGTCGATCACCGAGTCTGCATCAGCTGCCACGTCGAGCAGCCGTTAGAGCAGTTCTCGCCTCATGGTAAGACTCGAAACCTCAGGTGTCGAAAGTGCCGGGCCCTCGAGCAAAGGCATTACCGTGACAGCCTCCCACACGAGCGCCGCACCCGTGACCGTCATGGAATGCGTGGATGGCGGTTCGGTCTTAAGCCCGAGCCGGTGATCGACCTCTTCGCCGCCCAGGACGGGCGCTGCGCAATTTGTTCGGTAAAGCTGACAACTGGGCGCACAGGAGTCCGAAGGGCATGTTTAGACCATGATCACCAAACAGGAAAAGTACGCGGCTTTGTGTGCGCCAACTGCAACTTCAGGCTCAGCCAGTTTGAAGGCGTGCTGCAAATGTCGGAGGACTACGCGGCGTCGATTCTCGCGTATCTGCAGCGCCATCGCGCCGTGCTGGAACCAAGGGGCTGAGCGGCGGCACTTGTTGAGCAAGCGTTTTTCCGCCCTAACCTTCCTTATTTGAACTCGCGACGTCTTGAAGCTCCTCGGCCAGCGAGACGATGATGCCGGCAGGACCTCGCACGTAGCAGAGTCTGTACACGTCCTCGTACTGGGCCACCTCGCCGACGAGTTCGGCGCCGGCGGCCCGCAGGCGAGCGACAGTTTCGTCGACGCTATCGACTGTAAACATGACGCTGCGGAGGCCCGGCGCATTTGGCGGCGCGATCGCCGGCGCGATCTCGACCAGTTTTGGATTGCGAAACTTCGTCAGCTCAAGCCGCCCGTGCCCATCCGGGGTCCGCATCATGACGATGTCGACCCGGACACTTTCGAGACCGTTGACGCGGTCTACCCACGGGCCCTCGACCGGCATCTCGCCTTCTATCGTCATGCCCAGCGCGGTGAAAAAAATGACAGCGGCTGCCAGGTCATCGACGACGACGCTGACATGGTCCAGTCTCGTGATCGTCATGTCCCCAGTATGCAGAGGCCGTACGTGGCGGCGGCCGACCCTTCTCGCAAGTTGGACTTGGCGGCTTATGAATTCCCCCGTTGCTACTCGCGCGAAACATGCTGCGGCCGCGCGCTTCTTCCTGGTTCTCGGAGACCCATCGACCAGAACTCCCGAGCTCGGCGTCCTTTTGAAACAGGCCCACTAAAGGACGGACGGCCGCTATGGCCGCTCCTTATGCCCAGTCTCGAGGAGTCTCAGCATCTCGGCGATGCGCTCCCTGCGGACTTCCGGTCGACGCTTGGTCGCATCGATCCACCGGAGCCAGCCCTTCCGATAGAACTGCGCCAATCCCTCGAATGCCGCTTTCGCGTTGGGCCGACCGTCGAGTGCCTCGACAAGATCAGCGGCCAGCTCTCCGATCTGTGGCCCCTCAGGCCAGATCTCGACCATTACCGCGTCACCGTCTGCCAGGAGGGCCGCACCGGGCGACTTTGGCCCCCGCTGGATCACCCACCCTCGACCTCGTGACACCAGTGGGCCGCGGAACCGCGCTCCGTTGACGGTGCCCGTTACGTGATAGCGGTTGCGCGGCCCCCAGACGTCGGCGGGATCGAAGGGAAGCGGGATTTCCACCGCTTGGCCGGTTCGTGCAGCGTGGCCCCGGAACGCGCGAACGGTTGGGTCCTGCATGAGGCTACAAGTCTGATCCGATACGAAGTAATCGCCCGATTCACAAGGATGGTGGGCCTATTGGGGGTTGTCTCCTGATGTAGGCGTCCGCATTCGCGCAGCCACTTCGGGCATCACGGATGTAAGAGACCGCGCGTCTCCCTCGCCACCGGCCAGCCTCGCGGCCGACCTCCCCGCATGGCGGGGAGGCGAGGCCGCGTCAGTCACTGTTTCGTCTAGTCGTCCCCGCCCGTCTTCGGGAGGAAGTAGCGGTCGAGGGTCCACGCCGCGACCGAGTTGCCGAGGTTCTCGCCGGCGATGACGGAATGGCGGTAGTGGAACCCAATCCAAACGCGGGCGTTGACGAGCTGCATCTCGATGTCGTCAACCGTGGCGTACGTTCGCGCCGGATCCGTATTCGTGGCTCCCGCCACCGCCAGGCCGTGGACCGTGACGTCGATGTTCGAGGTGCCGAGCGCACGCGCGATCGTCTGCGCGAGCGCCGAGGTCACGCATCCGTGTTGTGACGGGTACTCGGGGTGATTGGGTGTCGCAAATAGCGGGACCCAGTTCGCGTCCGCGGTCAAGCCGTCAGCGCGAATCGCAGTGATGGGCCGCCAGAACCGATAGTTGTACTTGGAGTCGAAACAGGCGATGCCCGCGTCGGTGCCGACCATGTTGCCCATCGCCAGCAGCCGGACCGTGTCGACCAGGTCCATGCCGTGCTGGATTGCGACATCGCGCAACGTCCGGTTCGACTGGTTGATCGCGTTGAAGTTCCAGAACGTCGCAATCGCAGTCTGCTCGTCAGAACGGACGGTGCTCAGCTTTGCTCCGTAATCCCTCGTTTCGTTCCGGTCGGCGATCCACTGCGCGTCGGTGAGGGCCGGCGGCGCTGGGGCGCGGAACTGGGAGTCGCTCCGCAGCATGAAAGGCTGCATGACCGCCAGCCAGGGCGTCTGCTCGAACTGAATCGAACCGGTGTTTGCCGGCGGGCAAACCCAGTTTCCGGGCGTCGTGTCGGTTGAGCACGCATCCGGGATGGCAGGGTTGTTGCGCCCATCATTTGCTCGCAGCGCAACGATGTCGTCCGAGGCAGCCTTGCCGACATCGACTCCTCTCGACGTCCAGTTATCCCACGGCCTCGGGAGGTCGGCCGCGAACCTGGCGTTGAGCGAGCCATCGGGGTCACCCAGGTAGGCGATCAGGGTGTTGAAGGCGGCCGAGATCACGGCGGCTCTGATGGAGGCATTCCCCGCCCGCGCGTGGAAATGGTGATAAAGGGTGTAGCGATTGGAGATCTTCATCGCCGCGTCGTAGACGGCGGCCTGCACGTAGGACACGTAGAGCAGACCCTCGGTCTGATAGAGGGTCCGACTTGGTCCGCCGTCGGTCGTGTGGGCGGCGCGAACAGCGTTGACTGCGGCGAGGTTCCAGTCGAGCGCGGCCGTACCTGGAACATCCTGTGGCTTTGCGGCGGACGCCGGAGCCAGAGTAGCGACCGTGAGAATCAGTATCAGGAGCACACCCAGCCCGGCAACGGACAACGGTTTGATTATTGGCGAGCCCATCTCCACCTCCAGCTGACGTCTTGCCGGGACGCACGACGACCGTTACGGCGCCAGCATCCGCGTTCCTGCCATTGCCGTCAAGCCTCCTTACGAAGACTCGCTTCAGGAAGCTGAGCCAGCTGCCGCGACTTGCCGGGTCGAAACCTGTAACCCCGACGCAGCCTTACCGACGCCTGCCAGACAGCAGGGTGAGCAGGTCGAGAAAGAGGTTGTAAATATCGAGGTAGACGGAGACAGCCAGCAGGATCGCCTGGCCCTCGGTAGCACCCTGGATCCGCGCTACACGATTAAGGTCGTAGACAAGAAAGGCGGTGAACAGAATTGCCGAAACCGCTGAGATCACCGTCCAAAGCAGGGGCGCCTGAATGAACAGGCCAACCACCGAAGCGACGATCACGATCACGAGGGCGCCGAAGAGGAACCCTCCCAGATTGCTGAGGTCGCGCTTCGTGGTGTAGCCGACGACTCCTGCCGTGAGAGCTGCGACTGCTGTGGCCGCCGCCGCCTGAAACACGATCAAGCTGAGTCCGGCGCTGACATAGAGCTCGAGAACCTGCCCCAGGACGATGCCTTCGAGTGTTGCGAAGACGATCAGTAAGATCAGATTGAGTGGTGCGACATCGCGCGCGGCCCTTAGCGCGATGATGACGATCAAGCCACCCACCAGGGCCACCCAGAAGCCGATCTGGCCCAGTGCCGGACCGAATAACGCCCCAACGGCGGTGAAGACTGCCGCCAACCCAAGGAGGCCCAACACCCTGGCCAACGTGCTTTGCTCGCGCGCTGCCTCCGTGTAGGTGCCGGAGCCGAACCAGGACGCCACCGTTCAGGCCACCGTTCCCGAAGCCATCGGTTTGCCCTGGCGCGCCAGGGATCGAAGCATCCAGCCTCGGCCGATCAGGATCGCGCCGAAGAAGACCAGCCAGACTCCGAGCACGATCGCCAAAGTGAAGAGCGAGATTCCTGGAAAGACGGCGACAACGATCCCCGCGGCTACGCTCAGCAAGCCACTTACGAGGACCCACGCGCGATTTCGGATCTCAGGATGACCCAGCGCGACGAACAGCTCGATGACGCCCTGGGCGATCCAGTAAGCGCCGAGAAGGATCGCGAGCAGCAGGAGCGTCAGCCCAACGTGGCCCAAGAGGTAGACCGACACGACAAGCGAAAGAATCGCCACCAGCGCGACCAGTGCTCGCAACCAACCGCTTTCGTGCGGAATCGCGAACACGAATACAAACTGATAGACGGCACCAACCAGCAGTTGTAGAGCAAAGACGATCGCGATGACCACGAGCGTCGCGCCGGGCCATCCGATGGCCACGACCCCTGCCAGCACGGACAGGACGCCGTACCCCACGATCCATCCCCATGCTCTGCCCAGACGCGCGAGAGCCGCCCCCATGTCGGTGCCACGTGTCACCATGTCCAGCCTCCTTCGACCGCCTGCAGGATTGCTGCGGTTGCCGATGGGCAGAGTAGACCTTGCGATATTCGGCTGTCACGAGTCTCACAGGAGCATCTCTGATAGAGCGTCGTCACTTCGACGCCACGTCAAAGAGTGAAGCGGGTCAGCCCTTGTCTCAGTCTCGGATTGCGTCGACGGTGCGTGCCACCGCAGTCCTCATCTTCTTGACGAAATCCGTGAGCATGACGAGGTCTGGCTCGGAATAGCCCTCCGTGCTTCGCCGAAGGGCCACGGCGAGGGGCGCGAACAGTTCGCCAACTCGATCGCCTTTGGGGGTGGCAACGACTACCACACGGCGCCGGTCCTTTGCGTCGTCCTGCCGCTTCGCGAAACCGGACCGTTCGAGACGGTCGATGAGGCCCGTGATCGCCCCGGTGGTCAGGTGGAGGTGGCTGGCGATCTGTCCAGCAGTGACGTGGCCATCTCGAGTGATCAGGTCCATTGCCAGGAGGTCGGTCTGGCTAAGCCCAACTTTCTCGGCCACGGCCTGGCTGAGCCGGTCGAAGTCGCCACTCAATCCGCGGGCTTCCGACAGGAGGCCCGCCGTTGCGGCCGCCCTCAGCCTCCTTGACATCTAAGTCTCTTAGTTGCTAAGTTAATGACCACGTCAGGGATTGTACCAGAGCAACGTCGGGCATTCAAGGAGGGTGGCGATGCAGCGTATTGGATTCGAAGAGTCGAACGAAGGCGCCCTCCGCTTCCTGGCTGTGTTCTGCGGCATCGCAGGCCCAATCGCGCTGACGGTCTACTTTGCCGCACCCGCGTTCTCGCAATGGCCATACGCCGGCGCATCGGCCGCTCAAATCACCACGTACGCGCTCGGTCATCCGAGCTTGTTCTATGCCGGGGCCTGTTTCCAGGTCACCGGAACGCTGCTTTGCGTGGTCTTCTTCCTGGCGATCCTGCAAATAGCGGGCGCGACCATGCGCTTGCCTGGCCTACTGGTGATCGTCGCCGCGACGTCGCTGCTTGGACTTGTTCTGGTCGAGGCCGCCCTGCTTGTGGCGGTGCCGGCGGCCGCGGCCGCCGGCGACACGGCGACCGCTGTCACCACTTTCGACCTCAGCAACGGTCCGTTCGTTCGAGTCTTTCCGCTCGCGCCCGCATCGGTCACATACATCGCGCTGGGAGCCGTTCTACTCGGCTCGCGCTTGCTTCAGCCATGGTTTGGCTTTGCCTCCATCGGCCTCGGAATCGCCTTCGAGCTCGCGGGGATGATCGCTGTCTTCAGCAGCACAGGGCTGATCGTGACCATCGTCCTATCGGCAGCCCAGGAGCTCTGGATAGTGACCGCGGCGATTGCGCTCTGGCGGTCGCGGTAGATGCGTCTGATTTCCCGATTTCCGCTGGGAACCTATTTTGCGATTGTCTACGCTGCTTCGGCTGCAGCGCTGATCGTTCTCGGCCTGCCTCGTCTCACTCCAGGTGGGTCGCCCAACCCCGCCTCGCTGGCGATCTTTCCGATTCTTGTCGTCACAGTCGGCGCTGCCGGAGCGGCGCTGACCGCCATCAGCGGGCGCACGAGGGCGATCGCGGACCTCTGGTCACGGATGCGGCTGTGGCGGGTGCCGGCCTCGTACTACGCCGCCCTCCTGGTTCCCCCGCTCGGAATTCTGGCGACGCTCACGGCTCTTGAGCACATGGCGTCGCCGGCATTCGCGCCGGGGTTCTTTCCGGTCGGCCTCGCCCTCGGGTTGGTCGCGGGCTTCTTCGAAGAGATCGGCTGGACCGGCTACGCATACCCCCGCTTGTGGCAGCGATTCGGCGCTCTGCGCGGCGCCCTCTTGCTCGGGCTCCTCTGGGGCGTCTGGCACCTGCCGGTGGTTGATTCGCTCGGCGTCGCCAGCCCGCACGGCCCGTGGTGGCCGGCCCTATTCGCGGCGTTCGTCTTTCTGGTCACGGCCGTGCGCCTCCTCATCTGCTGGCTCTACGTCAAGACGGGAAGCGTTCTGCTCGCCCAGCTGATGCACGCGAGCTCGACCGGTTTCCTGGTCGTGTTCAGCGCACCCCACGTGACCGCGTCGCAAGAGGCGACCTGGTATCTGGCGTACGGCGGTCTCCTCTGGGTGGGACTGGTGGCTGTGGCGTTCGGGCGCCGACTCGGCACGGCTTCCAAAGAACATGTGCCTGTAAAGCCGACTTGACATCCGGCGGATGACAAGCTAACTTTACACCTGCAGTGCAGAACCGGATCCGCGAGTTGAGAACCGCTCGACAGCTCTCACAGGGCGATCTTGCCAAGGCGGTGAGTGTCTCCCGGCAGACGGTCAACGCCATCGAGACCGAGCGATACACGCCGTCGCTGCCGCTCGCGTTGGCGCTGGCGCGCTATTTCGAGTTGCCGGTGGAGCAGATCTTCGACACCGCGTCGAACAGCGATGGAGGTCGCAGATGAGCAGGGCGTGGTCATTTATCAATGGAGCCGGCGGCGCCTTCATCCTCGCCGTCGTCATCTTCGGCCTGGCCGTGGTCGGCCATGTTCCGCTCCCGCTGGCTCTCGCCATGTCCGGAATCATGGTTGCGTACGGTCTGATCCTCCTGTTGGGACGGCGCTGGGATCCCATCGCTGTCCTCAGCGCGCCCGGCGAGGACGAGCGCACCGCCAGTGCGCACACCCGCGCGGCGGCCACGGCCGGCCAGGTTCTGGCGCTGGTCATCGTCGGCGGGTTCTTCTACGACGTGGTGCGCGGCGCCATCGACCAATCGATATGGCCTCCGCTGGGCGCGGTATTCGGGGTCACGTATCTGGTTGGGCTGTTCATCGCGATGAGGAGGGGCTGAGGATGAGCGCTCGAATCGACGCCTACGTCGAAAACACGACTGATCTGGCAACAGACCAGGCGCTGGTGATCGTCCGCGATCTGGAGAAATCCTACGGAACCGTCCATGCGGTACGGGGTGTCAGCTTTGAGGTGAAACGCGGCGAGGTCTTCGGCCTGCTGGGACCCAACGGCGCCGGCAAGACGACCATCCTCGAGATGGTCGAAGGCATGCTTCCGATCGATCGCGGGACCGTGACCGTCGATGGCGTCGACGTTGCTCGGTACCCGGAGCGCGTCCGGGGATCGATCGGCATCGCCCTCCAGAAGAGCGCGTTCTTCGAACGGCTGACGCTCATCGAGCTGTTGGGTCTGTTCGCCGACCTCTACGGGAAGGAGCGGGAGGCTGAGCAACTGCTGGATCGCGTTGGCCTGAAAGACCTGGCACGGCGCCAGGTCAAGACTCTGTCGGGCGGCCAGCAACAGCGCTTTGCGGTCGCAGTTGCGCTGGTCAATGACCCTCCGCTCCTCTTCCTGGACGAGCCGACCACAGGTCTTGATCCGCAGGCCCGTCGCAGCCTTTGGGACCTGATCGACCGCTTGCGCCGCGAAGGGCGCTCGATCGTCCTGACCACCCACTACATGGAGGAAGCCCAGCACCTGTGTGACCGGGTGGCGATCCTGGACTCAGGGAGGATCCTCGCGCTCGATACGCCCCTCGCCCTGGTGCAGGAGCTACTGAAGACGGGGTTCCACAAAGACGTGGTCGTGTGGCCGGGGGACCTGGAAGACGTCTACCTCCATATCACTGGCAAGCAGCTCAGGGAGGGCTGACATGAACAACCAGATCCGCGCCTACGGCTCATTGACCATCTCCAACTTCAAGATGTACGTGCGCAACCCGGTCGCGTCCTCATCACTCTTCCTGGCGCTGCTCGTCCTTTTGTTCCTGTTCAAGATTGTGTTTGACAGCCCTGGACCTCACACCAGGCTGGTCGTCGTCGACGCCTCGAACGGCGCGGCAGCCATTCTGATCGGCGATCTGCGCTCGGTTTCCAGCTTCGATGTGACGGAGGCGTCCGAGGCAAGCGCGCGTGTGCTGCTCAGCCAGGGCAAGGTCGACCTTGAAGTCGTGATCCCGCCCAGTTTTGGCCAACAGGATTCTTCTGGCCGTCCCGCCCCCGTCAGCCTCGAGGTCACCTATCGCGCGGGAACCGCGGGCGAGACGAGCCTACCGCTCCTCAAAGCCACGGTCGACAGCTATGACCAAAACGTCCTGAAGGAGGTGCCGACCATCTCGGTATCGACCGCGGCGCTGCACACCAGGTCTGCCGGACCGATCGACTTCCTGCTGCCGGGTATCGTCGCGTTCAACATCATCGGCAGCGGACTGATGCTTGCTGCGGGCACATTCTCCAACTACAAGTCAACCGGCGTGTTGCGCCGGCTCAAGGCCACCGGAATCAGTCCCTCGATCTTCGTGCTGGCCCACGCAACGTCGTCCTTTGCCATGGGAGCGCTCCAGACCGCGGCCATCCTCGTTGCCGCGAGCCTGCTCTTCAGTGTCCACCTCGACCTGGTTTCGCTGTTCCTGCTGCTGGTGGTCGCCTACCTCGTCTTCCTGGGCATGGGTCTCGCGATCGCCGGCTGGATCAAAGACCCTCAGCGGGCGACCGCGGTCGCCCAGAGCATTGCCTTTCCGATGATATTCATTGCGCTGCTTTCCGCGGCACTCCCACCAGGCATTGCCCGCATCACCAAGTACCTCCCGGTGTCCTACGTCACCGATGGGATGCAACAGCTTGGACAGGGGGCCAATCTCGCTGCGATCGAGGTGGACCTGGTCTGGCTGCTCGCCTGGGCGATCGTCCTGCTGATCGCCGCTGGGCGCGTCTTTCGCTGGGACTGATATGAGAAGGAGTGAAGATGAATGACGCGTCGGTTCCCGAACCCTGACCCGGGCAGAATGGCGAGATGATCGAACGCCATAACCCACCGTCCATCCACGCGCCCGTCGGGCCGTACAGCCACCAGTCCGAGGTCCCGGCCAATGCCCGCTGGCTTGTGATGGCGGGCCAGGTCGGACGCGCTCCAGATGGCCGCGTCCCTGACGATCCGATCGACCAGCTCGAGCTGGCGCTTAACAACGTGCAGCGCAACCTGGAGGCCGGCGGCATGGGGATCCGCGACCTGGTCAAGGTGACGTGGTATCTCGTCGGCGAGATCGACAATCAACGCCGGCGCGAGGTCACGACTGCCTGGCTCGCTGGTCACGAGCCCTGCTCAACGCTCGTCTACGTCGCCAGGCTGGTCGCACTGGAATATCGCGTTGAGATCGACGCGTGGGCGTGCAAGGCCTAGGTCAGTCACTAAGCGCTCCGAGCTGCTGCCCCGACCGGTCACCTGCTCACCACCCGGTCACCCTCGCCTACCTGGTCGTTGAGGATCGTGTGCAGGTCGGGCATCGCGGTCCGCAGCAACGCCGCCTGGCGCTTGATCTGGTCCGTCCCCACGAGTGGCGGAGAGCCGGGCCCATGGCTGACGCAATCCACGGCCATGATCTCGTCGGCCGCGGCGAAGTTGCCGCGACCAAAGACCTCCTCGTAGAGCCGTCGAGCCAGCGCCTTGTTGGACTCGACCATGACCATCGTGGCTAGACCGCCACCTTTTCCGGCTTCAGTGGCGCACCCGTCTCGACCAGCGTCTTCAGGCCACTGAGCACGTAGGGCCAGCCGCCGGCCACGTTGTCGTACACCTTGCTGCCGCTCGGGAAGTCGTCGTGGATCGCGGTGAGCTTGGTTATTCCGTCGGTCTCCTCCAGCTCATATGTGACCCGGCTCGGGCCCTCCGTGGTGAGCGCATCGTCGTAGTGGACGATCCAGCCGTGGACCAGGCGGCGCGGTCGGTCGTACTCGATGACCTCCCCTTCGACGAGCAGGCGGTTGGTGCCGTGCTCGGTGAAGAGCTGCGTCTCGCCGACCTTCCAGGGCCGCGATGCTTCGCTGCCGTAGAAGTAGCGGTGCGTGAACTCCGGCTTGGTGATCGCGTCCCACACCTTCTCGCGCGGAGCGCGGATGAAAACCGTGTAGATCTGCGCGGGTCGTTGGTCGACTGCACTCATCTCTTCCTCCAGGTCGAGCTTCAATTCGACGAGCGCTGCAGCGCGCGTCTTCCTGTACTTGCCGATCCAGCGGTCATGGATGAGCCGGATCGGGACCGCGTTCAGGTAGTGCAGCTTCTCGCGCCCTTCGCGTCGGGTCGTGAGCAGCCCCGCCTCCTCCAGCACGTGAAGGTGCTTCATGACCCCGAAGCGGGTCATGGAGGGAAGGCTCTGGGCGAGCTCGGTCAGCGTCTGGCCGTCGCGCTGAAAGAGTCGGTCCAGCAGCTTGCGCCGGCTGACGTCTGCCAGCGCCCTGAACACGGGTTCCACGTCGCCGATTTTATGTGACTATTTGGTCACTTGTCAAGCGGTAACCGCGGTCTGCTCGGTCAGGCCACCGCGCGCCCGAACTGCCGCGCGCCGATCACGGTCGCGATCACCGACAGCACGGCGAGGATCAGTACGCCTTTGGCAACGCTGGGGTCGTTGAGGTTGCCCAGGAACACCGCGCGCGCCGCGTCGACGGCGTACAGCAGAGGGTTCACGTGCGCGATGTCCTGCAGCCACTGCGGCGCGATGCTCATCGGCAGCAGCACCCCAGACAGAAGAAGGATGGGAAGCGTCGACGTGAACACGATGGGGGCGTAGCTGTCCTCGCTCTTGACGGCAAGCGCCACCGCGTACGCGATCGACGCCGTGAGCAGCCCGATGAGGCCGATCAGCGCGAGCACCACCACCACTCCCAGCGGGTGGATGCTGAGGCCGAACGGAAGGGCGATGAGGATCAGGATCAGCGACTGGAGGACGATCGAGAACATGTCGCGCAGGGCGCGTCCGAACAGCAGGGCGACCCGGCTGACCGGTGTGACGCGCAGCCGCTCGATCACGCCCATGCGCAGCTCGGAGATCAGGCTAAATCCAACGCCGGCCGCGCCGAACATTCCGAGCTGGACGAGGAGGCCCGGCACGAACACGTTGTAGGCGCCGCCGGGAGGAAAGCCCCGCATCGCCGCCAACGGCTTCAACAGGGGCGCGAACAGGACCAGGTAGAGGACGGGCTGGAGCACGCCGAGGAAAACCCACACGGGGTTGTGGATGAAGATGCCGAAGTAGCGCCCGAAGACGAGCCACGTGTCGCGCAGCAGCTTCATGCCGCGGTCTCCCGAAGTGATCGTCCGGTCTGGCGGAGGAACACGTCGTCCAGGCTGGGCCGGTGCAGCTCGACGGTCTTCAGCTGCAGGCTCGCGCCGTCGAGGAGGCGCAGGATGGCCGGCATGGCCTCCTCGCCGCGGTCCACATATAAAAGGACGACGCCGTCCTCCACTTTCGCCTCGCGCACGAAGGCCTGGTCCTTGATCAGCTCGAACGCCCGCTGCTGGTCGCCGGCGACGCTCAGCGTCACCACGTCACCGGCGACCGCGCGCTTCAGCTCCTCCGGCGTGCCTTCGGCGACGATCTTTCCGTAGTCAATGATCGCCACGCGGTCGCACAGCGCGTCGGCCTCGTCGAGGTAGTGGGTGGTCAGGAACACGGTCACGCCGCGGTCGTGCATGGTGCGGACCTCATCCCAGACTCGCGCGCGGCTCTGCGGGTCCAGGCCGGTGGTCGGCTCGTCGAGGAAGAGGAGCTGTGGGTCGTGGACGAGCCCGAGACCGATGTCGAGCCGCCGTTTCTGGCCGCCCGAGTACGTCGCGACCTTGCGGTCGGCGGCGCCCTCCAGCTCGAGCATGCCGATCAGCTCAGCCGCTCGCTTGCGCGCCGCCTCGACCGACATCCCATACAGGCGGCCCTGGAACACGAGCTCCGTTCGCCCCGTGATCTCGCGGTCGGCGCCGCCCGCCTGGCCGACGTAGCCGATGCGCTCGCGGATCATGCTCGACTGCGTCGCCAGCTCGCAGCCGGCCACGCGGGCCGTGCCGCCACTGGGCGCCAGCAGCGTGGCGAGCATGCGCAAGGTGGTCGTCTTGCCCGCGCCGTTGGGCCCGAGGAAGCCGAAGATCTCGCCGCGGTTGACGCTGAGGTCGACGCCGGCCACCGCGACCACCTCGCGGCCCCGCGATTTGAAGACGCGGCGCAGACCGCGTGTTTCGATGACAGCTTCCGGGTTGGGCACACCCACACCTGGCATTTTCGCTGATAGTTAGGCGATGCCTCAGCCGTGGTGGCGAAGCGCGGTCTTCTATCAGATCTACGTGCGCAGCTTCGCCGACTCCAACGATGATGGCATCGGCGATCTGCCCGGCATCACGTCTCGCCTCGAGCATGTCCGCGACCTGGGCGCCGACGCGATCTGGCTGACGCCGTTCTATCCGTCGCCGCAGAAGGACCATGGCTACGACGTCGCCGACTACTTCGACGTCAACCCGGAGTACGGCACGCTGTCGGATTTCGATCAGCTGCTGGCGCGCGCGCACGAGCTTGGGCTGAAGGTGCTCGTCGACATCGTGCCCAACCACACGTCGAGCGAGCACGCGTGGTTCAAGGCGGCGGTCGCCAGCTCGGAGAACCCGTTCCGCGGCCGCTATCACTTTGCCGATCCGAGGCCTGGCGGCCAGCCTCCGAACAACTGGACGTCGTCGTTTGGCGGTCCCGCCTGGTCCCCCGAGCCTGCCGGATCGCAGTGGTACCTGCACCTATTCGCGCCCGGGCAACCTGACCTCAACTGGTGGAACCCGGCGGTGCCGGAGGAGTTCGAGCGGATCCTCAAGTTCTGGCTCGACCGCGGCGCGGATGGCTTCCGGATCGACGTGGCGTCCGCGCTGTTCAAGCGCAGGGACCTGGCCGACCGGCCTTTGATCACCGACCGCGTCACCGGCGCGGCCCGCTTCGACTCCGCGTTCGGGATCATCGATCAGCCGCAGCTGCACGACGTCTATCGAAGGTGGCGGCAGATCGCGAACGATTACCGGCCGGACCGCGTGCTGGTCGGGGAGATCTTCGACCCGCGCCGGCACTCGAGGTACATCGTCCCGGACCAGCTGCACATGGCCTTCGCGCTCATTCACCTTCCGTGGGACGCCGAGCTGTGGCGTCGCTCGATCGAGGAGAGCCGCCGGGCGCTGAAGGGTCCGGGCGTCGAGCCGAGCTGGACGCTGGGCAACCACGACGTGACCCGCCCGGTGACCAGGCTTGGCGGCGGAACCTTGGGCCGCGCCAGGGCGGCCGCCGCCCTCCTGCTGCTTCTCGGCCTGCCCGGGCAGATGTTCATCTACCAGGGCGAGGAGCTGGGCCTGGAAGAGGTCGACCTCCCGGACAGCGCCCGCCAGGATCCGATCTTCCTGCGCAGCCAGGGCAGGCAGAAGGGGCGTGACGGCTGCCGGGTGCCACTGCCTTGGAGGCGCGGGGAGCCGAATGCCGGCTTCTCGAGTACCGCGCCGTGGCTGCCGATGCCCGTGGGCTGGGACCGGTTCGCCGTTGAGGCCCAGGCGGAATACAGCGGCTCCACGCTCGGGCTCTACCGTCAGGCCCTGGCGGCCCGAAGGAGCCTTGCGGGGCGGCTCCAAGGGCGCTTCGACTGGCTTCCCGCCCCTCGGGGGGTGCTGGCCTACGGCCGGGGGCGGCTCCAGGTTGCCTGCAACCTCACCAGCCGACCGCGGCGGCTACAGGTCACCGGCAGGCTACTTCTGGCCAGCGCTCCGCTGGTGGCCCTGAGGGGCGAGACGCTGACCCTGGGCCCGAATTCGGCGGCCTGGGTGAGCCAGCTCGCATAGCGTCCTGCGCCCGCCCGGGGAACTTAACCAACGCCTAACCCAGGTCCCGGCGGCAGCGGGTAGAGTTCTAGCGTGGCGGTCGGAGCCCACCCCGAGCCAGAACCTACGCCCGTCCTCACGCCAGTCAACTCCCGGTACATCAATCGCGAGCTTTCGCGGCTCGACTTCGATGAACGGGTGCTCGCGATGGCCGAGGACGCGAAGCTGCCGCTCCTCGAGCGGGTGCGCTTCCTTGCCATCTTCAGCCAGAACCTCGATGACTTCTTCCAGGTTCGAGTCGCGGGCCTGAAGGAGCAGTTGCTCGCCGCGATCGCGGTCGCGTCCCCGGACGGGCTGTCACCGCTCGAGCAGCTCAAGGCGATCCGCACTCGGGTCGAGGGCCTCGTCGAGCGTCAGGTCGGCATCTACACCAGGGAGATAGTCCCGGCTCTCGCCGCGTCAGGCATCACGATCGTGCGCGCCGGGGACGTCAGCAAGAAGGAGCTGTCCCAGCTGCACACGGTCTTCCGGGAGCAGATCTTTCCGGTGCTCACACCGCTCGCGGTCGACCCGGGCCACCCGTTCCCGTACATCTCGCATCTCTCCCTCAACCTCGCGGTCATGGTCCGCGACCCGCAGCGCAAGCAGCAGCGATTCGCGCGCGTAAAGGTGCCGCCGGTTCTGCCGCGGTTCGTTCTCCTCGACGGTTCGACAGAGAGCGGTGCTCGATACATGCCGCTCGAAGACGTCATCGCGCTTCACCTCACCGCGCTCTTCCCGGGGATGGACATCGTGACCCAGAGTCCGTTCCGCGTCACGCGTGATGGGGACCTCGACGACGTCGACAGCGACGCCGAGGACCTGCTGGCCGCGATCCAGACCGAGCTGCGCCGTCGGAGGCGACACGCCCGCGTCGTCCGGCTCGAGGTGGATCCGGGGATGTCGCCCGAAGTCCACGAGCTGCTCACGAGAGAGCTCGAGCTGCAACCGGCCGACATCTACAAGGTCGACGGGCTGCTCGACATGGGCAGCCTGTTCATGCTCACGCACCTCGACCGCCCCGACCTCAAAGAGGAGACGTGGACGCCCACCACGCAGCCGCGCCTGCGCGGCATCGCGGCCGAGGTGCCCGACCTGTTCGCCGTCCTGCGCGCCGGCGACGTGCTCGCCCACCATCCATACGATTCTTTCGCGACGTCGGTCGAAGCCTTCATCGACCACGCGTCGAGCGACCCCGACGTGCTCGCCATCAAGCAGACGCTGTACCGCACCTCTGGTCCGGCCAGCCCCATCGTCCGCGCGCTGATCCGCGCCGCCGAGCGAGGCAAGCAGGTCGTGGCGCTGGTCGAGATCAAGGCGAGGGGCGACGAGCAGGCGAACATCGGCTGGGCCCGCGCCCTCGAGGAAGCCAACGTCCACGTCGTGTACGGGCTGCTCGGCTTGAAGACGCACGCCAAGGTGACGCTTGTCGTGAGGCGCGAGGGCGGCCACATCCAGTACTACCTCCACGTCGGCACGGGCAACTACAACCCCAGCACCGCCCGCATCTACGAAGACGTGAGCCTGCTGTCCTCGGACTCCGACCTCGGCTCCGACGTGACCGAGCTGTTCAACCTCCTCACCGGATACAGTCGGCAGAGTCGCTATCGCAAGCTGCTGGTCGCGCCAACCAACCTGCGCGCGGGCATCACCCAGCTGATCGAGCGCGAGGGAGTCGTCGGCGGCAGGATCATCATCAAGGTCAACAACCTGATCGACCAGGAGATCATCGACGCCCTCTATGCGGCGTCGCAGGGCGGCGCGCAGATCGACCTGCTCGTGCGCAGCATGTGCTCGCTGCGGCCGGGCGTGCCCGGGTTGTCGGATCGGATCCGCGTGCGGTCGATCGTCGGACAGTTCCTGGAGCACTCCCGCATCTTTTCATTCGGCAACGGCGGGCGGCCCGAGTACTACCTCGGGTCATCCGACCTCATGCCTCGCAACCTCGACCGGCGCGTCGAGGCGGTCGTGCCCGTCACCGACTCCAGGCTGCGCGTTCGGCTGCAGCAGATCCTCGACGTCTCGTTGGCCGACGATGTGCTGGCCTGGGAGCTCGGTCCCGACGGCTCGTGGCGCAAGACTCCGACCGTGCGCGGGCTCAATTCGCACAACCGGTTCAAGGAGCTCGCGCTCGAGAGCGCGCACGGCAACGGGCTGAACGGCGTCCCACATACTTAGAGTGTGATCGAGCGTGAGGTGAAGCTCGGGGCGGGCCCCGCGTTCCACCTGCCCGATCTGACCGGTGTGATCGAGGGCGTAGCGGTGGGGCCGTCGGAGACAGTCCGCCTGGAGACGGTTTACTACGACACGCCGGACCTGCGCCTGGCCCGCTGGGGCGTGTCCCTGCGCCACCGCGCGGGGGAGGGATGGACGCTGAAGCTTGGCGCGACGCCATCGGCGCCGGGGACGCCGGCCGCCGTGCTCGAGAGAGACGAGCTGACCTTCGACGGAGGGGCCAAGAAGCCGCCCCAGGC
>DATIOJ010000125.1:0-34291 GCA_035473355.1 Candidatus Limnocylindrales bacterium | reverse complement strand
TAGCTTTCGGCGACCGCCTGGATCTTCTGCCTCAGGGCATCGAGCGCGTCGAACCTGTCGAGCGGCGGCTTAGGCCGCGGGCGGTCCGGGTATTTCGCCACCTGCACGGCCTCGAGGAGCAGCTCTATCTCTTCCGGGGTGAAGTTCAGCGTCTTCAGGACGACCTCCTTGACCGCGCTCGGGCGATCGACGGCGTCCTTGATCACGTCGTCGGTGTCGGCCACGACCTGCGGCCGCGTGGGCCGAAACAGCTCCTCCGATCCGACCAGTGACACTCGCTTGAAATTCGGCATTGCTTGATCCTTCAGTCCTGAACCCGGTGATTCTGCATGACCGCCGTCGCCAGCGCCCGATATGACTTCGCCCCGTCCGACTCCTTCGCGTACTGCAGGATCGACTGACCCGCGAGCGGTGTCTCGGCGAAACGAATCGAGTCTGTGATCCAGAAGTCATAGACCTTGTTCCCGTACTTCTCGCGCACGGCGGCGAGCACCTCCTGCGAGTGGAGGGCGCGGTGCTTGTAGAGCGTGGGCAGGATGCCGATGAGCTCGAGGCGCGGGTTGAGCCTGCGCTTCACGCGCTCCATCGTGACGAGCAGCTCCTGCATTCCTTTCAGCGCGAGGAACTCCGCCTGCAGGGGGACGAGCACCTCGTCAGCCGCGACCAGGGCGTTGATGACGATGAGGTCAAGCGACGGAGGGCAGTCGATGATGATGAAGTCGTATCGCCTCTGCGCGGGCTCGAGCTTGTCGCGCAGGATGCTCTCGCGGCCGATCTCGTTGATGAGCTGGTTCTCCGCGCCCGCGAGCTCGATGTCCGCCGGGATGTAGTGGACGCCCATCTGGGGCGCCTCCTGGACGACGTCGGTGACGGTCGTCTCGGGGTCCACCAGCAGGTGATAGATCGTCTTCTCGAGCTCGCCCGCAGGCTTCATGTAGAGCGTCAGGTGGCCCTGGGCGTCGAGGTCGATCAAGAGCACGCGCTGGCCCAACTCGGCGAGTGCGGCGCCCAGGTTGACGGCGGTGGTCGTCTTGCCTACCCCGCCCTTCTGCATCGCGACGGCGATCGTTCGGGCCAAAAGTCGATGCGAGTCTAACTGAATACGGGTGCTTTGAACTTGGCGGGTCCCGGGCCGAAGCTGGAAGGAGTTCCCGGGCATGTCCTCTAGAATTGCCCGCGCCTGTGATCATCGACATCCTCGTCGTGCTGGTGCTGGTGATCGCGCTCATCACGGGTTACCAGCGCGGCGTCATCCAGCCCCTCATGGCCGAGATCTTTTTCTTCGGCACGCTGCTGGCCGTCTTCCGGTTCCACGAGCAGTACACGACTGAGATGCAGAAGCTCCTTCATCTCACGCCGGTGTTGAGCGTGTTCGTGGCCCTGATTCTTGCCGTGGTCGCGGGCGCGATCGGCGGCGCGATCGGCGGTGCGTTTCACCGCATCGAGGCGATTCGTGGGGTCGACGGCCTGCTCGGCGTCTTCGTGCACGGGATCGTGACTCTGGTGATCCTCTATCTGGCAGTCTCGGCGCTGGTGGTCCTCGATAACTCGTTCGAGCCGGCGCTGCGCAGCGCGAACCTGACGCTCACGCAGGTGAACCAGCTCGAGAACGAGATCCTCTCCAACCCGATCACGGCGGCGATGGTTTCGAAATCGGACCTCGACGCGCTCAAAGCGCAGGCCACGAAGACCAACGCGGCGCACCTCGATCAGGTCGCGGGGATCCACCAGCTGCAGCAGATCTACAGCGACTTCGTCCAGCCCCAGCTCCACAGCTCGCGAACGGTGCCTTTTATCCTCGGCTTCGGTCGGCACGTGCCAGTGATCGGCCGAGTCGGGCCTAGCGACCTCAAGCCGCTGGCGTCTCCGACGCCCAACACGTGCGCGTCGCCGACACCGAAGACAAGCCCCACGCCCAAGGCGAGCCCGTCACCCAAGGCCAGCGCTTCGCCCGTGGTCTGCCCGACGCCCAGCCCGACGAAGTAACTTAGTCCCGTGCTGGATCTCGGGCTGACTCCGGACCAGGAGCAGCTGGTGGACGCCGTGCGTGACTTCTGCGCCCGCGAGTTCGCGCCTCAGATCGCCGAGAACGATCGGGCCGGCCGTCACGACCCAGAGATCTTCGCCAAGCTCGCGTCGCTCGGCCTCCCCGGCGTGTGCTTCCCGCCGCGCTACGGCGGCTACGGGCTCGACTACCTGTCGCTGGGACTGGTGTGCGAGGAGCTCGAGTACGTCGACACGGTTTACCGCACGGTGCTTTCCGTCCATGTCGGCCTGGTCGGCATGGGCCTCTACACGTGGGCGACCGAAGACCAGAAGCAGCAGTGGCTCGTGCCCATGGCCTCCGGCAAAAAGCTGGCGTGCTACGGGTTGACCGAGCCCAACGCGGGATCGGACGTCGCCTCGATGCAGTCCACCGCGAGGCGCCAGGGCGACCGGTACGTGCTGAACGGCCAGAAGGTCTGGGTGTCGGACGCGGACACGGCCGACTTCCTCCTGGTGTTCGCCAAGACCGATCCCAAGGCGGGATCGCGCGGCGTGTCCGCGTTCATGCTCGACCGCGAGGCGTGCGGCAAGGCGCTGCGCACGGAACCGATCGAGGACCGGCTCGGCATCCGGGCGGGCGACGTGGGCTCTATCTTCATGAGCGACCTCGAGGTGCCGGAGGCGAACCGCATCGGCGACGAAGGCGACGGCTTCAAGATCGCGATGAGCTGCCTGGACAACGGGCGCTACACCGTGGCCGCCGGAGCGACAGGCACGGTCCGCGCGTGCCTCGACGCGTCGGTGAAGTACGCCCGCGAGCGCAAGACGTTCGGCCAGGAGATCGGGCGCTATCAGCTCGTGCAGCAGATGATTGCGCGCATGTCCCGCGACTACGAGATCTGCCGCCTCCTCTACTTCAAGGTCGCGTGGATGAAGAACACCGGCGCGCGCCACACCCGGCAGGTGTCGATGGCCAAGCAGTACGCGACGGACGCGGCGTTCAACGCGGCGCACGACGCGATCGAGGTGCACGGCGCTTACGGCTACTCCGCCGAGTATCCGGTCGAACGATTCCTGCGCAACGCGCGGGCGCCGATCATCTACGAGGGCACGCGCGAGGTTCACACGATCCTGCAGGGTGAGTACGCGCTCGGCTATCGCGAGGACCGCCCGGTCAAGAAGTCGCTCCCGCCCTACCGGCCAGATTGACCTCCGCGGCTGTCGCCGTCCCTCAGCGCCGACTCAACCATTTCGACTTCATCGTCCTGTCGCTCTACTGGGTGGCGATCGGCTACCTGTGGAACAGCCTCACGGCGCTGATCCTGCCCGACCTGATCATCCAGCTCGTGGGCCGCGCCCACGAAGGCCTGGCCGCCAGCTTTCTCAAGTCGATCGGCACACTGGTGGCGATCCTCTGGCAGCCGGTCGTCGGCGGCATCTCCGACCGCACCATCACTCCATGGGGTCGGCGCCGGCCTTTCATCGCGGCCGGTACCGCGGGCGACGTGCTCTTCCTCATCGGCATCGCGCTCGCGGGCAGCTACTGGTGGCTTGTGGCCTTCTATTTCCTGCTCCAGCTTGCGTCCAACACGGCCCAGGCTCCGTACCAGGGCCTGCTGCCCGACGTCGTGCCAGAGCCTCAGCGCGGCACCGCGTCCGGCTACTACGGCGTGGCCAACCTTGTCGGCATCGCGGGCGGAACTGTCGGTGCGGGCCTGCTGCTCGCCCATTTCGGGCGCACCACCGCGATCGGCTCGATCATCGTCGTCCTCGTCACGACAATGCTCGCCACCGTCCTCGTCGTGCCCGACCGCGCCGTTCCGGTCGAAGGGCAGTTCCGCAACGCGCGGGACCTGCTGTCGAAAACGTTCGGTGTGCCGTTTCGCAACCGCAACTTCGTCTGGTTGATGGTGTCGCGCTTGCTCATCTTCATGGGCTTCGGCGGCCTGCAGAACTTCGCTTTCTTCTACTTCGACAACGTGTTCTTCCAGCACGACCGCAAGGCCACGACGCTGGCGGCATCGACGCTGTTGGGACTATCGATCAGCGTTGCGGCGCTCCTGACGTGGCCGGCGTCTCGGCTCTCCGACCGGACCGGCCGTCGGCCCCTGATCTTCGCGGCGGGGATGTTCGGTGCGGCGGGCACGCTCATCCTCGTGTTCAGTCACTACCGGTGGGTCCCTGATGCGCTCCTGTCTCCGCTCGCGCACGCCCTCAAGGTCCCGGACCTCGCGGCGCAGGCGACCCTCACCGGCCTTGTCATCGGTGTCGGGCTGGGCATCTTCTTCTCGGTCGACTGGGCCTTCATCCAGGACATCATCCCGGCCAACCAGGGCGGGCTCTACATGGGCTTCTCCAACATCGCCACCGCCGGCGCCGGGATCATCGCGGTGTTCATCGGCGGCCCGGTCCTCGACGCGTTCAACGCGGGACCTCGAATCCTCGGCCTGCCGGGCGGGTTTCCGGTCGTGTTTTTCATCTTCGCGTTCTGGTTTGTGATCGGGTCGCTTAGCATCCTGAAGGTGCCGGAGCGCAAGCGGGTGTGAACCTCGACGGCCTGCGACCGTGGGGAGGGTTGGTGGGTGGGCAGAAGCCCGATGTTGTCGTGGCCGGGATCCCTTACGACGGCTCGGCGGTCTACCGCAAGGGCGCCGCGATCGCGCCGCGAACGATCCGGGGCATGTCGCCGGTGATGCCACCCGTCACCGAGGAAGGCCACCTCCTGACCGGCCTGCACGTCAGCGACATCGGAGACCTCGACGCTGGGAGGGAGATCGAGACGGGCTGGATGAAGCCCATGGAGCGGCTCGCCGAGGTCCCCCCTGAAGTGTTCCTGACCGTCCTCGGCGGCGACCACTGCACCGCCATCGCCACCCTCGCCGCGCAGGTTCGCCGGCATCCGGGCGTGCACGTGCTCTGGGTCGACGCGCATCCCGACCTCTGCGACTTCTCGCGCGGCGGCCACTGGACGTGCGGCTGCGCTCTGCGCCGCGCACTGGAGACCTCAGGCATCGAGCCCTCGCGGGTGGTGATCGCGGGTGGCCGCGACTACGACCCCGAGGAGCTGGAGTTCATCGCCGCCAATGAGGTCCTGCTGGTTTCCGCTGCCGAGCTCGCGCGCGACCTGCAAGGATCGGCCGCCAAGATCGCGGCTCGCTTGGCGGGCGCCGAGGTGCACATCTCGTTCGACATCGACGCCCTTGACCCGGCGTTTGCGCCCGGCACCGAGATCCCCTCTGCCGGTGGCCTGTCGACGCGCCAGGCGCTCGAGCTGCTGCGCGCCTCGACCGTCAGGTCGCGCCTGGTCGGGTTGGACGTGGTCGAGGTTTCGCCGCCGTTCGACGACAGCGATATCACGACGCTCGCCGCTCTCAAGCTCATCTTCGAGGTGTGGGGAATGGTCAAGTCGCGCCGCGAGGCCGCCGTTTCAGAAGTCAGTGGAAAGCGCTGACGTAGTCATCGCCGGCGGCGGCATCATGGGCTGCGCCCTCGCCTATCAGCTGGCGAAGCGCGATGTCGACGTCCTGCTTCTCGAGCGAGAGACGCTCGGCTCGCAATCCACCGGCAAGTGCGCGGGTGGCGTGCGGCAGCAGTTCTCGATGGAGGCCAACGTGCGCCTGCAGCGGCTGTCCGTCCACCTTTTCGAGAGCTTCGAGCAGGAGACCGGCCACCCCGCGGACTTCCGGCAGATCGGGTACCTGTTCGTGCTGACGCTGCCCCAGCAGGTCGAGGACTTTCGCCACAACATGGAGATGTGGCATCGCGTAGGCCTGACCGAGGCGCGCTGGGTCGACCCCGCGGAGGCGTCGCGAATGGTTCCCGTGCTCAACGTGGAAGACGTCCTCGGATGCACGTTCTGTCCCTCCGACGGGATCGCGAGCCCCGCCGACGTGACCTCGGGCTACGCCGCGGCCGCGCGCCGGCATGGCGCGCGGCTCAAGGAGGGCGTCGAGGTCGTCGGTGTGGACGTCGCGGGCGGGCGTGTGCAGGGTGTCCGCACCTCGGCCGGCGATGTGGCGACCCGGGTCCTCTTCAACTGCGCCGGCGCCTGGTCTTCGTCGATCGGACGCATGGCCGGGCTGGAGATCCCGGTGCTGCCCTACCGACGTCACATCGCCGTCACGGGCACGTTTCCCCAGGTCCCGCGCGACAACCCGATGACGGTCGACTTCCAGACCTCGCTGTACTTTCACCCCGAGGGCGACGGCGTGCTCATCGGCATGAGCGACCGCGCCGATCCGCCGGGCTACGTGACGGACGTCAACTGGGAGTTCCTGGAGAAGATGTTCGAGCAGGCCTCCCGGCGCGCCCCTGCACTGGCCGCCGCGGGGATCAAGACGGCGTGGGCGGGCCTCTACGAGACGACGCCCGACCACCAGGCGATCCTCGGCCCGGTGCCGGAGGTCGAGGGGTTCTGGTGCGCGGCCGGGTTCAGCGGTCACGGCTTCATGCAGGCGCCGGCGGCGGCCCTGCTCCTGGCCCAGCTGCTGCTGGATCACCGCTCGGAGATCGACATCACCCCGTTCGCCTTCACGCGCTTCGGCAGGGGTTCGCTCGTGCACGAAAAGAACGTCATTTAGGTCTCCACCAGCCCCATCCCCGCCTTCGGCGGTACTTCCCCGCTAGCGGGGAAGAGGCGGCTCGCTAGTGGCGGAAGACCAGCGTGATCACGATGAGCACGCCGCCGCCGAGCAGCAGGACCGCTCCGCAGCCCATCTGCACCGCCGTGTAGGCGATTCCGCCGGTGGCGGCGTAGGTCTCCCGATACCGCTCCTTGCCCCGGCGGCGGCGCAACGCGGCCGCAATTGCACCGATGCCGAGGAGGAAAGCGAATACGCCGAGCAGAAGAGGGCTCGAAAAGTACCCCGTCACGTGGAGATCAGTATGCCCACCCTGGCAGATAGGATTCTCACCCGTGGCAAGGATCCTGCTCCTCGGCTCGACCGGCTTCGTGGGCCGCGGCGTGGCGCACCGCACGCTCGACGCCGGCCACCAGCTCCGCGTACTGGTTCGCGACCCGCTGAAGGCGGCGGCGTTCAAGGTGCGCGGTGCGCAGGTCGTGGTCGGTGACGCGCTCAACATCCAGTCCGTCGCCCAGTCCGCGCAGGGGATGGACCACATCATCAGCCTGGTCGCCGTCCGCCGGAATACGCCGCAGTCCTACCTGGCCGTCAACGTGGACGGCCCACGCATCCTGGGCGAGGCGGCCAAAGCGGCCGGTGTGCGCTCCGTCGTCTTCGTCAGCGCGATCGGCGCCAAGCTCGACCCCCACTACAAGTACTTCACGTCGCGATGGATGGGCGAGCAGGAGCTGGCCAAGACGGGCGTGGCCGGAACCATCCTTCGCTTCGCGTTCATCATCGGCGAGGACGGCGGCGTCGTCCACGACTTCGAGCGGGCCCTCATCGGGCCCTTCGCCATGATTCCTGGCAGCGGTCAGGCGCAGATGCAGCCGATCCTCCGCGAGGACGCCGCACGCTGCATCATCGAAGCGATCGCCAAGCCGGAGCTGCTCGGCAAGATCATCGAGCTCGGCGGTCCGGAGGTCGTGACTTACGAGACGATGTTCGACTGGTTCCTGCAGGCGCGCGGCATCAAGAAGACCAAGCTGAAGATGCCCATAGCCGCGCTCGTCCCGGCGGCGGTGGCCATGGAGGCGGTCATGAAGGATCCGCCCATCACGCCCGACGAGGTGAACATGATCCAGCAGCCCAACCTGGCCGCCGGCATCGACTCGGTCAGCTCCCAGTTTGGCTGGCGCCCGAGCGCGCCCGGCGCCTGGGCTCCGTCGCACTGGGCGAAGCGCGCGTAACAGTTCGCGCGTTCTTCGGGCTGCCGCTGCCCGAGGCGCATCGCGCGGAGCTGGACTCTTACATCGCTCAGTGCGCTGCGCGCGCCCCTGAGTTCCGCTGGACCCCCGCCGCCAACCTGCACCTCACGATCCGATTCCTCGGCCAGGTGACAGTGGACCTTGCCGAGGGAATTGCCGGCAGGCTCGGGGCGGCGCATCTCGGCGGATTTGACGTCAAGCTCGGTGACCTTGGCGCCTTCAAGCGCGGGCGCCTGGCTCGCGTGGTGTGGCTGGGTCTCGGCCAGGGATCGACTGAGGTTGGCGAGCTCGCCGCGCTGGTCGAGGCGGAGTGCGTCCGGGCCGGCCTCGAGCCCGAGGCGCGGCGCTACCACGCCCACCTGACGCTCGCCCGAGCCCGCCCTCGGGACGGCGCCGTGCTGCCTGATCTGCCGGCCCCGCCGGACCTGCCGAGCTGGCGGGCCGATGAGCTGATCCTGTACCGCAGCCGCCTGGGTCGGGCCGGCTCGGTCTATGAGGCTCTGCGCCGCCTCAGGTTGGGCTGAGGCCTGCCTCCGCGCACTCCAGGTCCTGCTCCGGCTTGCCGCCGCTTACGCCGACGGCGCCCAGCACCCTTCCGTCCCGCCGCACGAGAACCGAGCCCAGGCCGGGAACGATCGGCACGCGGACCAGCCGGTCCGCGACGCTGAAGAAACCCGGCCGGTCCTTCGCCAGGTCGGCGAGCCCCGCGCCGTCGCGGTAGAGCATGGCAGCGCCGACGGCCTTCGCCTCGGCGACCTGGGGAGACAGCGGTGGGGCCCCATCCATGCGGCCGAGGGCGATGAGCAGGCCGCCCTCGTCGACCACCGCGACCGTCACGCGGATCCCCGACTCCACGGCCCTGGCGTGCGCGCGTGCGATCACTTGTTGCGACTCGTCCAATGTCAGCGGCACGCCAAACAGTCTCGCATCTCCCCATCCGGCCTAGCGCTGCAGCGCTAGGCCACCTTCCCCACGAGTGGGGAAGAGGCACGCTGGAAAGTGTCGCACCTCCCCATCCGGCCAGGCGCCGAAGCGCCTGGCCACCTTCCCCACAGGTGGGGAAGCAAACGCTACCGGCTACTACTTATGGGTTGGCGGCGAACTGACTTTCGGGCCTTGCGCGAATTGGCCGCCGGCCATAGTCTTCTCGACGGCCCCGAGGGAAACGTTCAAGGGGGCAGGAACAGGGCCGCAAGGCCATGTGCCCGCTCCCGAGAGGCGATCCGTCGGGGTCATTCCTTTTCCGGGCAAGAGTTGCCGCCCCCCGCGTTACGCTGCACCAGACCATGAGCGTCGCGCAGCGTCCGCGCAAGCAGGCCGAGCATCAGGCCACCACCACGGTCGAGGTGTCCGTCGTCATGCCGTGCCTCAACGAGGCGGAAACGCTCGCCACGTGCATTCGCAAGGCGCAGAGTGCTATCGAGAGGGATGGCCTTGCCGCCGAGATAATCGTCGCCGACAACGGCAGCACCGACGGATCTCAGCTCATCGCGAAGGAGCTCGGCGCCCGCGTGATCGACGTGCCGCGCAGGGGATACGGCAGCGCGCTTCTCGGAGGCATTGCTGCGGCGCGAGGCGACTTCATCGTGATGGGCGATGCCGACGACAGCTACGACTTCACCGCCATCGGACTGCTGATCCAGAAGCTGCGCGAAGGCAACGACGTCGTGATGGGCAATCGCTTCGCCGGCGGAATCCAGGCCGGCGCGATGGTGTGGTCGCATCGCTGGGTCGGCAACCCTGCGCTCACCCGGCTGAGCCGGCTCTTCTTTCACACGCCGGTGGGCGACATGCACTGCGGCTTGCGCGCGTTCCGCAAGGACGCGATCGACAGCCTGCGCCTGCGCGCCACAGGGATGGAGTTCGCGAGCGAGATGGTCATCAAGGCATCGATGCGGCGCATGAAGATCGCCGAGGTGCCCGTGACGCTGAGTCCCGACGGCCGCTCGCGGCCGCCACACCTGCGCACGTGGCGCGACGGCTGGCGCCACCTCCGCTTCATGCTCCTGTTCAGCCCCCGCTGGTTGTTCCTGTATCCCGGTTTCGCCCTGTTCGGCGCCGGTGCGGTGGTCGGAGCCCTGCTCGAGACGGGACCCAAGCAGGTCGGTCCCGTGACGTTCGACATCCACACCCTGGTGCTCGCCGCCTTCTCGTGCTTGATCGGTTTTCAGCTCGTCGTGTTTGCCGTCTTCACCAAGGTCTTCGCCATGCAGCGCGGCTTTCATCCACCGAACCCGGGCTACGACTCGATGTTTCGGTACGTGAAGCTCGAGACCGGCCTCGCCCTCGGCGCGCTCATGGTCGTCGTGGGCGCGATCGTCACGGTGGTCGCGGTGCTGAGCTGGGGCGCGGTTGGCTTCGGGGCGCTCGATCCCCGGCAGACCATGCGCGAGATCATCCCCGCTGCCCTGCTTCTCACCCTCGGGGTGCAGACGATCTTCGCGAGCTTCTTCCTGAGCATCCTCGGCATGGACCAACCCGATCGCGCCGCCTGAGCACCGGCGACCGCCGCTCTGGCTCGCGGCGCTTGTCATGGCCGGGTTCTGGGGCGCGGTCTACGACCTTGGACGCTGGACGGTGCTCTTCGTCCTCAACCCGATCCACCTCGATTTCCGGATCTTCTACGTCGCGGCGAAGGCGGGTCTGGATCGGGGCTGGCCGAGCATGTACGACGTCAACACGCTGGCGGCGCTGTCGGCGGGATTTCCGCCGGCCGAGCGATACATCGACTCGCACGCCACCTTCGTCAGCCCGCCGCTGTTTGCCTGGGTCGTCCTGCCGCTGACGGCCCTGCCGCTGCCGGCCGCGTACTTCGCCTGGACGCTCCTCTCCCTGGCGTGCCTGACCGTCGCCTGGCATCTGGTGGCGCCGTATCGGGGCCTGGCCAAGCTCTCGCTTCTCCTGCTCGGCCTGACCGTCTGGCCGGTCATGGACTCCTTCTACTGGGCCCAGCCGACGCTCGAGATCGTCGCGCTCGTGGGGGTTGCCTGGTGGCTGTGCAAGCGCGACAACCCGGTGGCCGCGGGAGTTGTGCTTGCGCTGGCGGTCGCCCTGAAGCCGAACATCGTCGTGCTCGTCCCTGCCGCGCTGCTTGTCAGCGGCCGCTACCGCGCATTCCTTTCGTGCGCTGTGGCGTCGGTGGCGATCGCCGCCGTGGAGGTCGCAGTCGTCGGCGCGTCAGGCGCGGAGGCCTGGTGGAACGCGTTCCGCTACGCGCAGTCGGATGCCGGGCACGCGTTCTTCACGATGGCGTCGCTGTTCGGTCCAGGCCTGGTGACGTATGCCGTCGAGGGGCTGCTCGGGGTCGTGGCCATGGTGCTCGCGTATCGCCGGCGCAAAGACCTGGACATGGTGTTCGCGGCCGGTTTGATCGGTTCGGTGGTGTCCGCCTTCCACCTGCACCAGCCCGACTACAGCCTGCTCGTGCTCGCCGCCTGGTTCGTGCTGCGCACGTCGCCGCCGGTCTGGCAGCGCGCGTGGATGCTGAGCGGAGTCATCACCCTGCAGCTGGTGACGCTTGGTCAGCCGATTCCGCAGCTGCTGTGGGACCTGGTCTGGCTCGTGATCCTCGTGACGAGCCCGGTCAGTAGACCGGCGACTCCACCGTCACCGCTTCCAGCCACTTACGGCACGAGGTCAAGAATCGCGCAGCCTGCAGGCCATCCAGGACTCGGTGATCGAATGAGAAGCAGAGATACATCATCGGCTTGATGCCGATCATGCCCTGCACGGCGACGGGGCGGTCCACGATCGCCTCCATCGTGAGAATGCCGGCCTGCCCGGGATTGATGACCGAGTAGCTGAACAGGGTCCCGAAGGTGCCCGAGTTGTTGACGGTGAAGGTCGCGCCCGCGAGGTCGTCCGGCTTCAGCTGCTTGCCCCGCGCCCTCGTGGCGAGGTCGTTGACGGCGCGCGCCAATCCGGCGATGGAGAGGCTGTCTGCCTGGCGTATGACGGGGACGAGCAGCGTGTCCTCTAGGCCGACCGAGATGCCGAGGTTGATGTTGCGGTGGACGATCAGCTCGGTCTCGTTGAACGTCGAGTTGACCTCGCGATGCTCGCGCAACGCCGACACCGCCGCCGCCATCACGTAGGGCAGGTAGGTCAGCGAGAACCCCTCCTGCTTCAGGAACGCCGCCTTGTTCGCGTTGCGGTTGGCGACGACCCCAGACATGTCCGCCTCCTGGGTCTGCCACGCGTGAGGGATCGTCTGCTTGGAGCGGGTCATGTTCTCGCCGATGAGACGGCGGACACGGGTCAGCTGGACGACCTCGTCGCCCTCGGACGGTTTGGCCGCTGGGACCGGCGCCACCTGCTGGGATCCCTGCACCGCCGGCGTGGCGGGGGCCGCCTTGGCTTTGGCCGCGAAGATCTCGACGTCCTTGCGCGTCACGCGGCCGCCGAGACCTGTGCCGGTGACCTGGGAGAGGTCGACCTTCAGCTCGGAGGCGGCCATCTGGACGCCGGGTGAGTAGCGATGCTGCTCGCCTCCTCCCCCTTCAGGGGGAGGTGTCGCCGCAGGCGACGGAGGGGCGGGCGGGCTGGTGGTTTCTACCTCCCCACCGGCCCTTCGGGCCACCTCCCCTCCTCCCCCTTCAGGGGGAGGTGTCGCCGCACGCGACGGAGGGGCTGCGGGGAGGGCGTCTGCCGCTCCATCACCGGTTTCGACCACGGCGATCTCCGCCCCGGCCTGGACCGTGTCGCCCTCCTTGGCCAGGATCTCTCGCAGGATCCCCGACACGGGCGCGGGCACCTCGGCGTTCACCTTGTCGGTGTCGACCTCGAGCATCGGCTCGAACTCGACCACCTTGTCGCCCGGCTTGACGAGCCATTTCGAGATCGTGCCTTCGTGCACAGACTCGCCCAGCTGCGGCATCACAACTCGGGTTGTCTTGCCCGCCATCAGTACGCCGCCAGCTCGCGCAGGACCTTCGTGATCTTGTCCGGCGTCGGCATGAAAAACTCCTCCATCGGCATGGCGTACGGCATGGCCGGAACATCGAGCCCTCCGAACCGCTTGACCGGAGCGTCGAGCCAGCGCCACGCCTCGTCGGCGATGAGCGCCGACACCTCAGAGCCGACCGACACGCTGAAGTTGTCCTCGTACAGGACCAGGCACTTCCCCGTCTTGCGCGCCGAGGCGAGAATGCTCTCCCTGTCCAGCGGGTAGACGGTGCGCAGGTCGATTATCTCGACGCTCACTCCATCGCTCTCGAGGCTCTTCGCCGCCTCGGCCGCGTAGTGGACCATGAGGCCGTAGCAGAAGACCGAGATGTCCGTGCCCTCGCGGAACGTCCGCGCCTTCTGCAGCGGGATCAGATACTCGCCCTTCGGCACAGGTTCTTTGAACATGCGATAGAGCCGCTTGTGCTCGAAGAAGAGGACGGGGTCCGGGTCGCGTATCGCGGCGAGCAAAAGCCCCTTCGCCTCGTACGGACCCGACGGGATGACGATCTTCAAGCCTGGAGTGGCGAACCGCGCCTCGATCGACTGCGAGTGGTAGAGAGCGCCGTGGGCGTGGCCCCCCATCGGAGCGCGCACCACCATCGGCACCGACCAGTCGCCATCGCTGCGGTAGCGATACTTCGCCGCTTCGTTGGTGATCGAGTTGAAAGCCATGTGCGCGAAGTCCGCGAACTGCATCTCGGCGACCGGCCGTTTACCCGCGACGGCAAGACCCAAGGCGACGCCGGCGATCGATGACTCGGCGAGTGGAGTGTCGATGACCCGCGCCTCCCCGAAGCGGTTGCGCAAGCCGTCGGTGACAAGAAAGACGCCGCCCTTCTTGCCGACGTCCTCGCCGAGGACCATCACGCGCTCGTCGCGCTCCATCTCCTCGGTCAGCGCGGAGCGCAGCGCGGCCACCATGTTCATCTCTTCTGTCTCGACGTCCGCCGCCGGTTCGATCGCCTGCGGCACGTCGAGCCCGTAGACGTTGGTCAGCGCATCCTCTGGGCGGGGGTCGTCCGCCTCCATGCCTTGCTTGGTCGCGACGGTCACCTCGTCTTTGACCTGCTCCTCGTACTCCGCGACCTGCTTCGCGGTGAGCACGCCCTCGTCGATCAGCTGCTTCTTGAACCGCTCGAGACAATCGTTCTGGGCGAGCAGATCGATTTCTTCCTGGGTGCGGTAGCGGCGCTGGTCGTCCTCCGAGGAATGGGCGCCCAGGCGGTCGACTATGCATTCGATGAGGGTCGGCCCCTCGCCGGCGCGAGCGCGCGCGACCGCCTGCTTCGATACGACGTAGCACGTGACCGGGTCGCGGCCGTCGACCGTGACGCCGGGGAAGCCATAGCCCGCGGCGCGCTGGGCGACGTACTCGAGCGCGTATTCCTTCTTGAAGGGTGTGGAGATGGCGAAGCCGTTGTTCTCGCAGACGAAGACCTCCGGCAGCTTGTAGATGGACGCGAAGTTGAACGCTTCATGCGCGTCGCCCTCGGCTCCTGCGCCCTCGCCGTAGCACGTGACGAGGACCTTGTCGGTGCCGTCCATCTTCAGCGCGTAGGCGACACCGGCGCCGCGCACCATCTGCGTTGCCACCGGCGAGCCGCCCGAGGTGATGTTGAGCCGCGAGTCGGAGAAGTGCCCAGGGGTCTGCTTGCCGCCTGACGCCGGGTCCGCCGCCTTGGCGAGCACCGACAGCATCAGGTCGAGCGGCGTCATGCCCATGCGCATGCACAGCACCACGTCGCGGTAGTACGGCGCGAGCCAGTCGTACTTCGGCTTGAGCGGCCACCCGATGCCGATCTGCGCCGCCTCGTGCCCGGCGCACGAGATGATGAACGGCGCGCGGCCCTGGCGGTTCAGGACCTGGAAGCGGTAGTCGATCTGGCGTCCGAGCAGGATGTAGTGGAACCATTCGGTCAGGACGTTTTCGTCCAGGTCGGTGTCGCGCCAGGCGACCGGCTCCTGGAAATGCCACTCAGGGTTGAAGGAAGCGCCTTTCGCCTTGGTGATCTGAGCCATGGCTAGTGTCGAGGCCCCGAGGTCCGACGCATACTTCGCGCGATCGGCGGCCGGAGCCAAGGAAAGGGCGGCGCAAGGAGGAGCGCAGCCGTGGCTGCGTGACGACGCGGCGCCGGGCCCCTTGACGCTGGCTTTGGCGCCGAAGGCGCCCGGCCGCCTAGCGCGCGAAGATGCGAGGAGCTTCGGGGGCTTGACACTTACTTAGATGTGGATGGCGTGGCCGTCCACGGCCATCGCCGCCTCCATCACGGCCTCGCTCAGCGTCGGGTGGGGGTGGATGTTGCGCCCGAGCTCCCACGCGTCGCCCTGGAAGAGCTGCGTGAGCGCGGGCTCCGCGATGAGCTCGGTGGCCTCGTTGCCGATGATATGGGTGCCGAGCATCTGGCCGGACTTGGCGTCGGACACGACCTTCACGAATCCACCGGTCTCGCCGTGGATCTGCGCCCGGCCGATGGCCGAGAACGGGAACTTGCCGATCTTCACCTCATGACCCTTCTCGCGGGCTTGCTTCTCCGTCATGCCCACCGACGCGACCTGGGGGTGGGAGTACGTGCATCGCGTCACGAGGTCCTGCTCCATGGGCGCCAGGCGCTGACCGGCGATGTCCTCCGCTGCGACGACGCCCTCATGGGACGCGGCATGAGCGAGAAGGAAACCACCGACCACGTCGCCGATGGCGTGAATCGATTCAACCGAGGTGCGCATCCACTCGTCGACCTTGATGAAGCCGTTGGGTTGCATCTGCACGCCCACCTGCTCGAGACCGATCTCCTTCGAGACGGCGGTCCGGCCGACGGCCACCAGGAGCTGCTTCGCCCACACCTCGCCCTGGTCCGTCTCGACGCTCACGCCGTCGCGCGCCTTCTTCGCGCTCGAGACCTTGACCCCGACGCGCACGTCGATGCCGGACTTCTTGAACGAAGACAGCAGCTCCTTCGACACATCCTCGTCCTCCAGCGGCACGAGGCGGTCGAGCGCCTCGAGCAGCGTCACCTTGACGCCCAGCTCGTGGAAGAAGGTCGCGAATTCGACGCCGACCGCACCCGCCCCGATGATGCAGATCGACTCCGGGACGGTCTTGGCGAGCACGGCGTTGTCGGACGAGATGATGTACTGGCCGTCGAGCTCCAGGCCCGGCAGCGTCTTCACGCTCGAGCCCGTGGCCACGATGAGGTTCTTCGCCCTGACCTGCTTCCCGTTGACCTCGATCGTGTTGCGGTCGCGCAGCCGCCCGCGGCCCGGGACGACCTCGATCTTGTTCTTCTTCATCAGGTACTGGACGCCCTTGTAGAGCTGGCCGACCACCGCGTCCCTGCGCTGGGCCATCCGCGGGTAGTCGTAGCCGATGATCTCGGCCTTGATGCCGAACTCGGCCCCGCGGGTCGCAACCCGGTGGTAGAGCTCGGACGACTCGAGCAGCGCCTTGGTCGGGATGCAGCCGATGTGGAGGCAGGTGCCGCCGAGCTTGTCCGACTCCACCAGCGCCACCTTCAGGCCGAGCTGGGAGGCTCGGATCGCGGCGGGATAGCCTCCCATCCCACCGCCAAGGATCGCCACGTCGAAGTCAAAGTCGGGCACTGCGTTCAATCTTAGGAACCTTTAACAGCCGGCCCTTCGCAGATTGTCTTGCGCCATCAAGAAATCGGCGCGATCCCGGTTCGGGCGGCCCGCGATCGGGTCGCCGTAGTGGTCGACCGCCGGGTAGTAGAGCTGCGCCGTCAGCTGGGGCATGACCAGCGGGTCGGGGTGTGCGGCGGGGTCGAGGCAGGAATCCGTCCGCTCCGCCGCCAGCGCCTGGAGGTCAGCCGCTTCGCGCTCCATCTGCACCGTCTTGGCCGCCGTGAACGCGAACATCAGGACGGCGCTGTTGAAGCACGCCAGGAAGAGCACGGCGACCAGGGCAGGCCGCCAGGTCCCTCGCCAGGGCAGGCCCTTCGCGGCATCGGCCAGGAGCAAGAGCCACAGGACCGCCCCCACGTAGACGTAGCGCGAGGCGCCCGCCTGCTCCCATCCCATCTGGGCGCGGGTCAGCCCGGTGAGGAGATAGAAGGCGACCAGGCCGGCGGCCACGCCGATCGCGAATCCGTCGGCGCCATGGCGCGTCCAGCGCCAGGCCAGCGCCACGACGGCACCGACCAGGAGGACGGCGCCGATCCACCCTCCCTCGCCGATGAGGCCGGCCAGGCTCTGGCTGAGGCCCCACAGCGCGTAGGCCGGGTCGGCCAGGAGGTTGGTCGCGGACGGACGGTTTGCCTGCCCTGCCTGCCGCCCGAAGGTCGCATACCAAGCGGCGAACGTGACGGCGACGCCGACCAACCACCAGACCTGCCGGCGACGCGACTTGTCGGAAAGGACCTGGACGGTCAGCGCAATCGCGAACGCGGCACCCACGGCCGAGAACGAGAGCGAGGCAGCGATGAGCACGGCCGGCGCGACGATGCGGGCTGGGCGCTGCGCGATCAGCAGCGCGCCAAGCCCAAGGGCGACAGAGGCGAGCCAGGCCATCTGGAACGCCCAAAGCACGTCCTCCCAGCCCGCGCCGAGGACCAGCAGGAGGAGGGCGGCGCCGACGCCGATGAGCTCACTCGCGCGTCGCCGGACGAGCTCGAAGATAAGCAGGACGCTGGCGAAGTGAAATGCCAGCGTGACGGCCATGTAGGGCACGTAGGTCCTCAGGCCGGCCGTGTTCAAGAGCAGCCAGTACAGGGCGCGGAGGAGCATCGAAGGCTGTTCGTTGTGCGGCTCGAACCACGTCGACCAGGTCCAGCTCGGCGCGGTCGTGATGAAGGTCCACTCGTCGAAGTAGAAGAGGTAGGTCCGGGTCAGCCACAGCAGCGCGGCGACCCCGGCCAGCCCGGCGCCGATGACGACGAGGCGCGCCTGTGGCACGCGCGCGTCAGCCGCGGTCATTCAGCTACTGACTGCGCGCGAGGACGCGAAGGCACGAGCAGGCAGACGAACCAGACCAGAACAGCGACTAGGAGAGGCAGAGGCGTGAGGGGCCAGGCGAGCTCCGCGGCGACGGCGACCGCCAGGAGGAGCCACCGCTGCCACGCCGGAGGAGCCTCCTCCCCACTCGTGGGGAGGAGGCGCGAAGCGCCGGAGCGGCGCCACACAAGCCAGGCCGCCAGGACCAGCATCGCGAAGTCCTGCAGGTGCCAGTACGTCGCTCCGATCGTCGTGGCGACCAGGCCGAGCGCAAACACGCGCGAATGCCCGGCCGAGCGATTCGCGTACGCGCCCACGGCCGCCGCGGCGACGACCGCCCCCTGCGCGACGTAGCCGCCAAGGCCCGGCCCCAGCACGTACGCCAGCGTGAAGTAGCGGTTGTTGGTCACGTGCTGGGCCTCGCTGAGCAGGCTCAGGTAATCGTTCAAACCCTGCCCGCCCACGACTGCGAACGACGCCGCGGCCAGGACCGCCGCCACCGCCGCCCAACCGGCTGCGATCTTCCACCGGCCGGCGAATAGCAGCACCAACGGCAGGAGCAGGGTCAGCTGCGGCTTGATGACGGACAGGCCGAGGACGGCGCCGGCGACGTAGGGCTTGTTTGCCTCGGCCAGCCGCCAGGCAGCCGCCACCAGCAGGAGGATCACCAGGTCGGGCTGGGCCAGGCTCAGGCTGTAGAGGACCGGGTACCAGGCGAGCGCTCCGAGCAGCCACAGCGCGCGCACGGGCATCCGGCCGGGCGCAGCCATCGACCAGGCGGCGACGAGGGCCCCGATCGAGATGGCGAGCCAGGCGTAGACGGCGGCCGCCGCGCCGAAGACGGTGAGCGGCAGGACCAGCCACGCAAAGGGGGGAGGAGAGACGAAGCGCTCGCCGTCGTTGAAGTCGGCGTGCGGCCGGAGTTGCGCGAACAGCTCGTGCTGCAGCGGCAGCGAGTAGATGTGCGTCCATCCGTGCTCCAGGCCGATCCGGACCCCGATGTAGACGAGCGTCAGGTCGTTGTCGAGGATGTCTGCCCTGAGCGGCACGACGACGACGAACCAGCCGGTGAGCACGAGGGCGATGAGGAGGAACCAGGCGGCGCCGGCGTAGGCGAGGTTGAGGCGCGCGCGGGCGTCGCGCCGAAAGGCTAGCTTCGGTCGCCTAGCGGTACGGGCTTCCGCGGCTCCGGTCCGATGTATTCCGATTGCGGGCGGATTATGCGGTTGTGGGCCGCCTGCTCGAGCACGTGAGCGCTCCATCCTGAGACGCGGGCGGCGGCGAACGTCGGCGTGAAGTACTCCTTGGGCAACCCGATCGCCTGCAGCACCCCGGCCGAGTAGAACTCGACGTTCGTCGACTGCGGCCGCTCGGGATGCTCCTCGTGGAGGATCCTCAGCGCGATCTCCTCCACCCTGACCCCCAGGGCGTAGAACTTCGGGTTCATCCGCCGGCACATCTCTTTGAGGATCTTCGCCCGCGGATCGTAGACGCGGTAGACCCGGTGGCCGAAGCCCATGAACTTCTCCTTGCGCCGGCGCGCGTCGCGCATCCAGGTCTCGGCATCGTCGGCTGCTCCGATCAGCTCCAGCTGCTCGATGACCGCGGACGGGGCGCCGCCGTGAGCCGGGCCTTTCAGAGCGCCGATCGCGCCCACGAGCGCCGAGGTGAGGTCGGACTCCGTCGAAGCGATGACGCGAGCCGTGAATGTGGATGCATTCATTCCGTGGTCGGCGAGGAGCACGAGGTAGGTGTTCAGCGCGCGGACGATCTCGGGGCTCGATTCCCTGGCGTCCATCATGTAGAGGTAGTTCGCCGCGTGCCCGAGGTCGGCCCGAGGCTTGACCGGCGCCAGGCCGAGCTGGCGCCGGTGGAACATCGCCAGGATCGTCGGAATCGAGGCGGTGGCGTGGATGGCGAGCGGCACGGTGGGCTTCGCAAGCCGGTGCTCGACGCCCTGCACCGACACCACGCTGCGCAGCACGTCCATCGGGTCGGTGTCTGCGGGCAGCGCGTCGAGAGCGATGTTCGCGGCCTGCGTCAGGGTGCGGTGATTCGCCAGTTCCAGGGAGAGCGCGTCGAGCTCGGCCCGGTTCGGCAGCCGGCCCTCCCAGAGCAGGAAGGCGACCTCCTCGAACGACATCTCCTCAGCGAGGTCCGCGATTACGTAGCCCTGGTAGACGAGGCGGCCGTTCTGGCCGTCGACCATGGAGATCGCGGTCTGGGAGGCGACCACGCCTTCCAGGCCTGGAACGTAGCCGCTGTTCGAGCTCATCGCTTGGCGAGCTGGAGAGGCTTCTTGCCCGGCTCCGGTCCGATCCAGCGCGAGGCCGGACGGATGAGGCGGAGGTCGGAAAGCGACTCGAGAACATGCGCTGTCCATCCCGCCACTCTCGACGTCGCGAAGAGCGTGGTGAAGAGCTCTTTGGGCATTCCCGCGCCCGTGAGCACGACCGACGCCCAGAAGTCGACGTTGGTCGCGTTCGGCCGGTCCGGGTGCGCCTCGTGCAGGATGCGCAGCGCGACCTCCTCGGTGCGCGCCGCCGTCTTGTGAAGCTCCGGCGCGGCGGTCTGCGCCATCTCGCGCAGGATCTTCGCGCGTGGATCGTAGGTGCGATAAACGCGGTGGCCGAATCCGGAGAAACGCTCGTGACGCGCATGCGCGTCGGTCAGCCACTTCTCCGCGTTGTCAGCGGATCCGATCTTGTCCAGCATGTTGCGGGCCGCGAGCGTGGCGCCCCCGTGCGCAGGCCCCTTGAGCGCGGCAATCGCGCCGACGACGCACGACGTGAGGTCGCTGCCGGTAGATGCCACGACGCGGGCCGCGAACGTCGACGCGTTGAGCCCATGGTCGGCCAGCAGCACGAGGTACGTGTCGACCCAGTGGGCTTTCTCGGCGACGGGCTCCTCGCCGTTCATCATCCAGAGCAGGTTGGCCGCATGGCCAAGGTCCTGACGAGGCTCGACGACATCCTTGCCCTGGCGCCGGCGCCAGGCCGCGCCGACGATGGTCGGGAACACCGCCGTCAGCGTGATCGCTTCGTCGAGGGTCGGCTTGGTCAGCGTCCTGGCCGCGCCCTGCGCGGAGACGACGGTGCGGAGCGTGTCCATCGGATCGGTTGCCGGATCCATCGCCGTGAGCGCTCCGCGCGCAGATTTGTTCAGCGTTCGGGCCGCCGTCATCTGTTGACGGAGGGCGTCAAGCTCTTTTTCGTTGGGCAGCTCGCCGTGCCACAGCAGATACGCGACCTCTTCGTAGCTCACGACCGGAACGAGGTCTTCGATCAGGTATCCGCCGCGATAGATGAGACGGCCGTTGGCGCCGTCGACCTCGCTGACGGCGGTCTCAGCGGCAACCACACCTTCCAGCCCGGGGCTGAATTCCGCCACTTCGGACTTAAGTGTAGATAGCGAACGAAGCGAGAAGGTTCGGGCTAGACCATCCCCAGCTCCCAGCGCGCCTTTTCCGACATGCGCTCTGGGGTCCATACCGGCTCGTAAACGATGTCGACGCCTGCATCGCTGATGCCCGGAAGCGTGAGCAGATGGTCGCGGACGTCCGCCATCACGTCGCCGGCCATCGGGCAGCCCAGCGCGGTCAGCGTCATCTTCACGTCGACGCGCTCCGGCTTGATCGCGATGTCGTAGATCAGTCCGAGGTCAACGATGTTGACCGGGATCTCAGGATCGAAGCACTGCCGCAGGACCTCGATGACGTCTTCCGGCTTGACCGTCGCGTCCGGCGCGACCTCGGTGGTCACCTGCGGCTGCTCGCTCAAGGCGTGTCCAGCGGGAGCCCGGCGTCGCGCCAGGCTTTCGTGCCGCCGCGGAAGTTGATGACGTCCTTGACGCCGAGGGCAACCGCCATCTCGGACGCGACCGCCGATCGCTCGCCGACCTGGCACACGAAGATCGTTCCGTTGCTGAACTTCTGCGCGGTCGGGTTGGCCAGGATCGAGGTCAGGACGACGTGCCGCGCTCCGGGCAGATGACCCTTGTTCCATTCCCAGTCCTCACGCACGTCGACGACCTCATGGCCCTCATCGATGAGCTTCTTGATGTCGTCGACCAGGGCCTCGTGGAAGGGGGCCGCTTGCTCAGGCATACCTATCTATTACTCCTCGTCCTCGCCGGCCAATCCATACGCCCCGACCTTCAGGACCTTGAGCGACAGGAGAGCGCACTTGATCCGCGCGGGCGAGATCTCGATGCCGAGCTCGCCGAGCACGTCCTCCTTGTTGATCTTCTTCGCCTGGTCCAGCGGCAGACCCTTCAATCGCTCCGTCAGCAGCGATGCGGACGCCTGCGAGATCGCGCAGCCCCGGCCGTGGAAACGGATGTCCTCGATGACGCCGTCGTTGATCCGGAAATCCATTCCGACCACGTCGCCGCAGAGGGGGTTGTCCTCCTCGTGCGTGATGTCTGGGTTTTCCAGGCGGCCGAAGTTTCGCGGGTTCTTGTAGTGGTCGAGGATGTACTCGCGGTAGAACTGGTCGTCGGCGCTCGCTGGGGTGCTCATCTCAGGCAAATATCCTCTGGGCTTCCTTGATCGAGCTTACGAGCCGGTCGACCTCTTCCTTCTGGGTGTACACGTAGAACGACGCCCGCGCGGTCGCGGGGACGCCTAGCCGGGTCATCAGCGGCATGGCGCAGTGGTGTCCGGCGCGCAGGCACACCTGGTCGCGGGCGGCGATCGTCGCGAGGTCGTGCGGATGGATGCCCTCCAGGGCGAAGGACATGACGCCGGCCCGCCGCGAGGGGGGCGGACCGTACAGCGTCAGGCCTTCGATGTCGCTGAGGGCCTCGTACGCGTACTCGGTGATCTCGAGCTCGTGCGCGCGCACGGCGTCCATCCCGAGCTCGCTCAGGTAGTCGACGGCCGCCCCGAGCCCGATCACCTCGGCGATCGCCTGCGTGCCCGCCTCGAACTTCCACGGCGGGTCCAGATACGTCGTGCCATCTAGCCGCACTGTCTTGATCATGTCGCCGCCCGCCATGAAGGGCGGCATCGCCTCGAGCAGCTCGCGCCGGCCGTACAGGATGCCGGCGCCGGTCGGGCCCAGCATCTTGTGGCCGCTGAAGGCGTAGAAGTCGCACCCCAGCGCTTGCACGTCGACCGGCTGATGGGGCGTGCTCTGCGCGCCGTCCACCAGCACCGTCGCGCCGGCCTTCCTGGCCGCCGCGACCATCTCGCGCGCCGGGTTGATGGTGCCCATCGCGTTGCTGACCAGGTTGAACGCCACGAGCTTCGGCCCCTGCGAGAGGAGCTCGGCGAACTGGTCCTGGCGCAGCTCGCCCTTCTCGTCGATGTCGACGTACTCGACGCGAGCGCCGCTCGAAGCAGCGAGGATCTGCCAGGGCACGATGTTCGAGTGGTGGTCGAGGATCGTCAACACGATCAGGTCGCCTTGCTTGATGTTGGCCCGGCCCCACGAGTAGGCGACGAGGTTGATGCCCTCGGTCGTGCCCCGCGTGTAGATGATCTCCCTGGTCGACGCTGCGTTGATGAACGCGCGCACCTTCTCCCGCGTCGCCTCGTAGTGCTCGGTCGCCTGCTCGGCGATCTTGTAGGCGGCGCGGTGGACGTTCGAGTTGTATCTCTCGAAGTACTCCAGCATCGCGCCGGTCACCTGTCGCGGGCGCTGCGAGGTGTTCGCCGAGTCGAGGTAGGCGATGCCGGTGTCGAAGATCGGGAAGTCCTTCCGAATCGTGGTCGCGTCGAAGGTGCGGACCGCCATCAGTCAGGCACCTCGACAAAGAGGTCCGAACCTTCGACCTTCACCGGATACGTCTGCGCCGGAATCACCGCGGGGAGACCGGTCACCTTGCCGGTCTGCAGGTTGAACCGCGATCCGTGCTGCGGACATTCGACATCCAACCCCCACAGCTCTCCGTCACTCAACGAGAACTCCTCGTGCGTGCAGACGTCGTTGAGCGCATAGAAGTTGCCGTCCTCGGCGTGCGCCAGGCACACGGGCACGTTTCCGGCTTCCACCCGCTTCATCGTGTCGGACGGAATCTCCTCCACGGCCGCCACGCGGTAGCTACCCAATGCGCGTCTCCAGCTCGGCCTCGACCAGCCTCCGCGCGTGCTCGAAAGGGATCCGGTGCAGCACGTCGCCGAAGAAACCCTGGATGAGCATTCGCTTGGCAGTGGGCTCGGGGATCCCTCGCGAGCGGAGGTAGAAGAGATGCTCGGGGTCGACCGGGCCGACGGTCGCGCCGTGCGTGCAGCGCACGTCGTTGTTGTCGATCTCGAGCATCGGGATCGACGTCGCCTTCGCCTTGTCGGAAAGGACGAGGTTGCGGTTGGCCTGGTAGGCATCGGAACGAGCGGCGTGCTTCTCGATCTTGATCAGCCCCGCATACACGGTGCGGGATACGTCCTGCAGGGCGCCCTTGAAAAGGAGGTCCGAGCGCGTGTTGCCCACCCGGTGGTCCTGCAGGGTGTGGAAGTCGAAGAACTGCTCGCCGGACGCGAAGTAGATCGCCTTCAGCTCGGCGTTCGAGCCCTCACCTACGAGTGACGCCTCGACGCGGGTCTTGGAGAACTTGCCGCCCAGCGTGACGTTGAAGAGGCGAAGCGAGGAGTCCTTCTGCAGCTCGGCGCGCTGGTCGGCGAAATGCCAGACGTTGCGCCCCCACTTCTGGACCGCGACATATCCGACCTGTGCCCCCTCGCCGAGGAAGACCTCGGTCGAGCCGCTGCGATAGCCCGCCTCGTCGTCATGCTCGGCGATGTACTCGTCGAGGTAGTCGAACTTCGTGTTCTTGCCGGCGACGATCAGCGTGTGGGGGAGGACGCTCGTGCCGCCCTCGTGCGAGAAGTGCTGGCCGATGATCGGCTGCTCGACCACCACGCCATCGGGGACGTACAGGAATGTCCCGCCCGTGAAGAACGCCGCGTGGAGGGCGGCGAAGCGGTCGCGATCCGCGTGCACCAAGGAGAACAACCGCGGCTCCACCAGGTCAGGGTGGTCCTTGGCGGCCTGTCGGAGCGGCTTCAGGATTACGCCCTTCGGCAGAGCGGAAGGCAGCACCAGCTTTTGACCGTCGAGGTGCTCCAACTTCGAGAACTGGTTGGGGTCCAGCCGGCTGACGTCCGTCCGCCGCCACTCCTCGTCGGTCTTGCTCGGCGCGGGCAGCTTTTCGAAGCTGGCAAGCGCCGCCTCGCGCCGCTCGCGCAGCCAGCCCGGTTCGCCCTGGAGCTCGTCCAGGGTCTGCGCGGTTAGGGCCATTGCTAGCAGTCCCGCGCGGGTCGATGCAACGGATCTTCAGCGCCCATGCAGGCCATCTGCGTTGTTGCCGCCTGCGCTACTCGCTCACGCATCGGCGGGATGCGCTCGCTCCGTTGCTCGGCAGCGCCTAGCATCTGGCCCGCCTGTCTGCCGAATATCTCGTTGATCGCCCGCGCGGCACTGCTCACCCTACCGAGCCCTCCATCTCGAGCTGGATGAGCCGGTTGAGCTCGACCGCGTACTCGAGGGGGAGCTCCTTGGTGAACGGCTCGATGAAGCCGTTGACGATCATCGTCTCGGCCTCGGAGCGCGGGATGCCGCGGCTCATCAGGTAGAAGAGCTGCTCGTCGGAGACCTTGCTCACCGTCGCCTCGTGGCCGAGGGTCACGTTCTCCGCGTCGACGTCGTTGTACGGGTACGTGTCCGACCGCGACTCGTCGTCGAGCAGCAGCGCGTCGCACTTGACGAACGACTTGCAGTTGTTCGCGCCCGGGTAGATCTTGATGTGACCGCGGTACGAAGTGCGGCCGCCACCCTTGGAGATCGACTTCGACGTGATGGTCGAAGTCGTGTTGGGCGCGACGTGGATCATCTTGCCGCCGGCGTCCTGGTGCTGGCCCTTGCCGGCGAACGCGACCGAGAGCACGTCGCCCTTCGCGCCCGGCTCCATCAGGTACACGGACGGGTACTTCATCGTGATCTGCGACCCGAGGTTGCCGTCGACCCACTCCATCGTCGCGTCGGCGTAAGCAAGCGCGCGCTTGGTGACCAGGTTGAACACGTTGGTCGACCAGTTCTGAATCGTGGTGTAGCGGCAGCGGGCGTTCTTCTTGACGATGATCTCGACCACCGCGCTGTGCAGCGAGTCGGTGGAGTAGATCGGCGCCGTGCAGCCCTCGATGTAGTGCACGAACGAGCCCTCGTCGCAGATGATCAGCGTCCGCTCGAACTGTCCCATGTTCTCCGCGTTGATGCGGAAGTACGCCTGCAGCGGAATCTCGACCTTCACGCCCTTCGGGACGTAGATGAACGAGCCGCCCGACCACACGGCCGTGTTCAGCGCCGAGAACTTGTTGTCGGCCGGCGGGATGACGGTGCCGAAGTACTCCTTGAAGAGCTCCGGGTAGTCGCGCAGCGCGGAGTCGGTGTCCGTGAAGATGACGCCCTTCTTGGTGAGCGATTCCTGGAGCGAGTGGTACACGACCTCTGACTCGTACTGCGCCGACACGCCCGCGAGGAACTTGCGCTCAGCCTCGGGCACGCCCAGCCGGTCGTACGTCGCCTTGATGTCGGGCGGCAGGTCCTCCCACGTCTTCGACTGCTTGTCGGTGGCCTGGAGGTAATAGAAGATGTTTTCGAAGTCGATCACCGAGAGGTCCGCGCCCCACGTCGGCATTGGCTTCTTGCGGAAGATCTCGAGCGAGCGGAGGCGCATCTTCGTCATCCACTCGGGCTCCTTCTTCATCCACGAGATCTCCTTGACGATCTCGGGGTTCAGGCCGCGCTTGGCCTTGAACACGAAGTCTTCGGGGACGAAGAAGCCGTACTTCTCTTTGTAATCGCCGCCGACGTCGATTTTGGGGACAGTGGCCATCAGGCGACCTCCTTCGGCTCTTCCTCGGTGACCCATTCCGAGTAGCCCGTTTTCTCCAGCCTGTCTGCGACCTCGGGCCCACCTGAGAGCACGAACTTCCCGTCCACCAACACGTGGACGAAGTCGGGCTTGATGAACTCGAGGATCCGTGTGTAGTGCGTGATGATCAGGATGCCGAGCTCCGGACCGCGCATGCGGTTGACCGCCTCGGCGACGAACTTGATCGAGTCGATGTCGAGGCCTGAGTCGGTTTCGTCGAGGATCGCGATCTCCGGTCGGAGCATCGCCATCTGCAGGATCTCGGCGCGCTTCTTCTCGCCACCCGAGAAGCCGTCGTTGATGTATCGCGGCAGGAAGGAGTCGTCCATGTGCAGCACCTCGAGCTCGTCCTTGAGCATCGAGCGGAACTCTTTGGGCGAAATCTGCTTCGACTTGTCCTTGCCGTCGTACCCACGCTTTGCATTGAGGGCAGTGCGGAGGAAGTTGGTCATCGAGATCCCGGGGACGACCACGGGATACTGGAATGCGAGGAACATGCCAAGCCGCGCGCGTTCGTCGGGCTCCAGCTCGAGGACGTTCTGTCCCTTGAACAGGACCGAGCCGCCGTCGACCGTGTAGCCCGGGTGACCCATCAGCGTGTGGGACAGCGTCGACTTGCCCGAACCGTTCGGACCCATCACCGCGTGCACCTCGCCCTTGGACACGGCGAGCGAAACACCTTTGAGGATCTCGCGTCCCTCGACGCTGGCGCGCAGGTCTTTGATCTCGAAATCAGCCAACTCTCTTTTCGTTCTCCTCCGATTTGATTACGTAGGTGCAGTCGTCCGCCGCGTCGGCCATCCAGGTCGTGCGCGCCACCTCGGTGCCCAGCAGCCGTTCGTACATCTGCTGCTCGTTGACGCACGGCAGGCCCGTGCGAGCCGCGACGTCCTGGATGGGGCAGTTGCAGTGGCGGATCGCGAGCCCACCGTCGCCGAGGTCGACGACCTCGGCCATGTGGCCATGCTCGGACGCGAGGCGGGCCAGCTCGCGGACTCGGGCCTCAAAGTCTAGGCCCGCCAGCCGGGGGGCGTACTCGGCTTCGAGCCGCGCCGCACGCAGCTCGAAGAATCGCTTCAGCTGCTCGTTGGACATGAACTCGACGAGCTCGCCGGTCAGCTCGCGGTGGCCGTCGGGAAAGTGCTCCCCCGCCGCCGCGGTGAGGCGGTAGACGCTCTCCGGCCGGCCCGGCGCCCTGTGACCGCTCGACTCGGCCACAGACACCGTGACCAGCCCGGCTGCCTCCAGCGCCTCGAGGTGGCGGAGGGCGCCCTGCTTCGAGACTTCAAGGTGGGAGGCGATCTCGCCTAGAGTGGCGTGGCCGCGTGACTTCAGGAAGGCGAGGACGACCCCGCGCTTGGACTCCACGAGAATGATTTTAGGAGTTTTTCAACAGCGATGTTGAAATACCTCGCGGGCGTGGCGGCGGCGTGCCTGGCGTTGTGGCCGTCAACCGCCGCTGCGGCGCCGGCGTGGGAGGCCTGGCAGTCGGTGAGTGGCGCGTTCGACCTGGGCGGGCCGCGGTCTGACGGGTCGCTGATCGTGGCCGGGTCGGCTGCCCTGTACAGCCTCACGCCCGACGGTATGCTCGCGCCGTTCGCGCGGGGCCCCGGGGGCTACGGCGACGATCCCGGCACGGAGGCTTACCTCGCCATCTCGCCGCGCCAGCAAGTCGCGGCGGCAGGCTGCGAGTTCGCGCCCGACGACGTCTACATCCTCCGCTTGCACGCTCCAATCGGAGTCACCCGCGTGGCGGCGCCCGGCGATGCCACCGGCTCGTTCGCCAACCTGTCGATGTCGAGCCTCAGCGGCATCGCGTTCGACACCGTGGGCGGCTTCGACCATCGCCTCCTGGTCACGGGCCCACTCAATGGAAAGACCGAAGTGGTCGCGGTCGACTGCACCCGGGCCGCCCAGGTCATCACGAAGACCGCACCGGCCGGCGAGGGAGGCATCGCCGTGGCGCCGCTGTCGTTCGGAGCCTTCGGCGGCGACCTGATCATCCCCGATGAGCTGAGCGGGATCATCTCGGCCATCGCGCCCGACGGAACCGCGACCCAGGTCGTCGTGTCCGGCCTGGCCCATGGCCAGGACACCGGCGTGGAGGGCGTCGGGTTCGTGCCGCCCGGCTTCACCAGGGGCGGTTATGTCTACTACTCCGACCGCGCGACGCCAGGGAGTCCTCACGCGGGCGGCGACCTGGTCCTGCGCCTGTCGAGCACCGACCTCGTGGCCGCCGGGGTGCAGGACGGTGACCTGCTCGCGGCGACCGAAGGCGGGGCCTCGATGATCGACGTCCGCTGCGATTCGGCATGCCACGTCACGACGGTGATCGCGATCCCGACGACCGCACACGGCGAGGGGCACCTGGTCTTCACCGTCAACAGGCAGCCGTCGCCCACGCCGTCGTCGGCCGGCGTCACCCAGATCGCCACCAGGCGCGACGCCGCCGCCTCGGCTGCGGCTTTCGTCGCCATCGGGGCGGCCGTCCTCGCGGCGTTGACAGCCGTGGCCCTCGCGCTGGCCGCCCGAAGGCGTCGACGCTGACGCCCGACCGCGTCCTTCTTCTTGTCGCCCGTGGGCTGCGAGCGTTCGGCTTCGGTTTCTCCGCCGTCCTGCTGGGGGTGTACCTGGAGCGGCTCGGCCTCTCGTCAGTCTGGATCGGCCTGACGCTGAGCATCGGCCTTGCGGCGGCGTCCATCACGGGGCTCGGGTCAGCCGCCCTTGCCGCCCGCATCGGGAGACGGCGCACGCTCGCACTCGCGGGCCTACTCATGGCGGTGACGGGCCTGGATCTGGCGTTGGTCCACCAGCCGGCGCTGCTTGTGCTGGCCGGCATCACCGGGATGCTCGGCGCCGCAAGCGTCGACTACGGCCCCTTTGCCTCGGTCGAGCAGGCGGTCCTGGCGGAGACCGCGGCCCCCGGCGCGCGCAACCGCGCGTTCGCCCGCTACTCGCTGACGGGCGGCCTCTTCAACGCGGCCGGCGGACTCGCGGCCGGATTGCCGGTACCGCCCCAGGCCTACTTCTTCCTCTATGCGGCGCTCGGAGGCGTGACGGCCGTGCTGCCGCTGTTCATGACCGTCCGGGTGGAGGGAGAGCCGGCATCGGTGGTGTTCGGTTCGTTCCGCCCGCTGGCCGGGCTTGCGGCTCTGTTCGCCCTCGACTCGCTGGGCGGCGGCTTTGTCACCAACGCGGTCATCGCCTACTGGCTGCATGCGCGGTTTGGGGTCGGCCCAGCGACGCTCGGGCCGGTTTTCGCGGCAGTCGCGATCCTTCAATCCCTGTCCTATGAGGTATCAGGCAGGTTGGCCGATCGGGTGGGCCTGGTCAACACCATGGTGTTCACGCACCTGCCGAGCAACCTGCTGCTGATCGCGGTGCCGTTCAGCCCGACCTTCGGTTGGGCCATCGCGTTTCTGCTTGCCCGTTTCGCGCTCTCCCAGATGGACGTGCCTGCGCGGCAGGCGTACGTCGTTTCCATCGTGCCGGCTGCAGAGCGCGCGGGCGCCGTGGCGATGACCGGTGCGGTTCGCGGCGCGGCGATGTCGTTCGGGCCGGCGCTGTCCGGAGTGGCGATCGGGCTCGCGGCGTTCGGCGTCCCGTTCTTCGCCGGCGGCGGCTTGAAGGTCGTCTATGACCTGGCGCTGTACGCCGGGTTTCGCGGCCGCCCCGCGGCTCACGAAGCCTCATAACGGACCCTGCCCGGCGGGCGTTTACGTAGGCAATGAGGGCCGCTTGTCTGGCGGTGTTCGCGATCTTGACATGCGCGTGTGGCACGGTCCCGGGCCGGACGCCTTCGCCGGTGGCACAGGTTTCGCCCGCCACGCCTACAACCGCCCCGTTACCTGTGGCCCCCGCTGAAGGCGTCGCGACGCCGGGCTTCCCTTCGCCGCCCAACCAGGGCCAGTGGAGCTCCCTTCCGCCGATGTCGGTCCCGCGGCTCGCGTTCACGGCGACTCTGCTGCTCGATGGGCGGGTGCTGATCGCCGGCGGCCGCACGCGTCCGTTCGCGGATTCACCCGATGGATCCCCCACGAGCGCGGTCGAGATCTTCGACCCCGCGACCCGGACCTTCTCGCGCGTCCCCTCGCTGGGAACGCCTCGCGACGGTCACACCACGACGCTGCTGCCCTCGGGCAAGGTCCTCGTCGCCGGCGGCGACCCCATCGGCACCGCCGAGATCTATGACCCGGTGTCCAACACGTGGTCGCTGACCGCCCGCATGAAATCTCGCCGGTTCGACCACGCCGCAGCCCTCATCTCCGGCGGCCGCGTGCTGGTGACGGGTGGAGGGTCCGCGCCTCCCGTCGGAATCTCGGCGCGCGGCTCGCAGCGGGCGCAGCTGCCTGCGGAGATCTACGACCCGGCGGCAGATACCTGGACCGTGGCGGCCACGCCAATCCTCGATCGTCCGGAATACCCCACCGCCACCGCGCTGAGGGACCTGCGCGTTCTGGTCGTCGGCGGGCAGTACCTGTACAACTCACCCGATGAGGCCACCGAGACGGCGGAGGTCTATGACCCGCGGACGAACAGGTGGTCAGCCACTACCCCGGAGACCCGCACGGGCGCCCGCCAGTACCACACGGCGACGCTGCTTCCCACCGGCAATGTGCTCGTGGCGGGAGGCTGGCAAGACGGAAGGGAGATCGCGTGGTCGGTCCTCTACAACCCGATCACCAACTCGTGGACCCAGCTGCCGAACATGAACGACACCCGGTGCGGCCACGGCGCTCAGATGCTGCAGACGGGCCTTGTCATCGTCATGGGCTCGGGATGCTGGTCCGGCATGACGGCCAGCGCCGAGGAGTTCGATCCCATTTCGAATCGGTGGTATCCAGTCGCCGGTCTGGCCCATCCGAGAGGCAAGCTGGAGGCGGTCGCACTGCGCGACGGGGAGGTCCTTGCGCTCGGCGGCGGCATGCCCACCAACTTTCCGACCGCGGTGGCGGAGGTCTTCAGCGCGAGCTGAGCCGGCGCTAACGTCACGCATGTGACCGAAAGCCTGTCCGACCTGGGGGCGCCCGAGCTCGAAGAACGCGTCGCCGACCTTCGCGATCGGATGCGTCCCCTGGAGCAGGACCTGGCCGCCCTGCGCGGCGAGCGCGACGTGCTGCTCACCGAACTCCGGCGGCGGCGGCGCCTCGCTGAGCGAACTGGCCGCGCCGATCTCAAGGCCGCCATGCGGGACGGCCGGCTCCCCACCGTCGCAGAGCTGGTGGCGGCCGCCGAGGCGGGCTCTCTCGATGAGTACGTGTACAACCTCAAGACCGGCGGCCAGGTCCGGCTCGGGTTCCCGGGCTCGCGCTCCCAGGTCCTGACGTTCACGGACGGCGTCAAGATCGCGAACGCCGCCGACCTGGCCCAGGCGGCCGAGCTCTACGCCGCCGGTTGGGAGCTGGGCAGCCCTGGCCGGCCGGGCGTTCGCGTGCACTTTCCGGGCACGCGGCAAGAGCGGCTGGTGCCGGCCGACGAGGTGTATGCTCGCCCCGGCGAGCGGGTCCCGGGGTGAGGTCGTTGAAAGCGATATGCGAAACGACCGCACATGGCTGTAGTCGCGGCCGAGCGCGAGGCTCCGGCTGCTTCCAGGGAAGCACGCCTTAGCCGAGCGCCTTCCCGCAGCGGGTTGCGGCGCCGGGCGCATCTGACCTCGCGCCTCTCGGCGGTCCTGCTCGTCGGCGCGCTGCTGGTCTCACTCGGCGGGGGCGGGCTGGTCAATCTCGGCACGGCACTCGTCCTCCAGGCGAGGGCCGTCGCCCTCCATGACCAGTGGGTGGGGATGCGGACGGCGGGCATCCCCGACGACGACCTGGCCGGCCTGGAGCGGGAGTGGGCAGCCAGCCAGTCGTTGATGATCGGCGGGGCCGCAAGTTTGTTTTGGCTCCCTGGCGGCGCGGACACGCTCAACCGGTGGCAGGCCGAGGCCGACGCGATCTGGGTCCGTGACCTCAACCAGTTCCGCTCCGACGCCCTGGTCGCGGAGCAGAACCTCCACGTCGCCCTGGCCTCGGAGTCGAAGGTGCAGCGCAAGGCCAGGCTGGAGGCGTTCTCCTCGGCCACGACTCCAGGGGACTTCGTTGCCCTCCGCGACAACTGGAACACGGAGGCGCGGCTGGTGCCGATCGACCGGCGCCTAGCGACAACGACCGGCGCATTGGTGAACGAGGTCAACGAGGCCAAGAGGCTCGGCATCCGCAGCGATCCCGGTGGAGACGCCATCGCCCGGGCAGGCGCCTACGTATTGCTCGATCCGCTGCAGCGCATGGCGCGCGCCGAGCGGTTGACGCGCGACCTTCTCTCGGTGCAGAAAAACCTGCAGGGCAGGCTCGACGCCGCGGCGATCGTGCAGCAAAACATGCAGCATGCAACTGACGAGATGTCGCTGGCGACGCTCTACGGAATCGACGTCTCGGCCATGCAGTCGCGGTACGCCAACGACCTGGTCCTCTACGCGAACGCGATGACGGTTGCCCAGTTCAGCACCGTGACAGGTGACCTGCAGCAGGTCGCGGCCTCCGCGGACCAGGCCATCAACGTCGTGCTCAGCCAGACGCACGTCATCTCGGGCGTCGCGATGATCTACCAGAACCACCCCCTGAGCTGCGAGGAGGCGGCCACGTCCATGGCCCTCACTCACCAGGGGATCTCGCTCAGCCAGGACCAGATCCTCGCTGAGGTCGGCGCGGACCTCCGTCCTATGTACGTCGACGGGCAGGGCCGCGTGAGGTGGGCCAACGCGTATGAGACGTTCGTCGGCAACGTCAACGGCAGCGAGAGCAACTACACGGGGCTCGGCACCTTCTACCCGCCGCTCGTTCGCGTGGCGAGAGCGCACGGCGCCTCAGTCCTCGCCTACGGGTCGATGTCGGCCGCAACCATCTACGCCCGCGTCATCGCGGGGCACCCGGTCGTGGCCTTCGCCACGTGGGACTGGCGCTGGCACCCTCGGCGCGACTACCTCAGCTTCGACGGCCAGTGGATTCCGTGGATCGGTCCGGTCTACGCGTCACACGTCTACACGGTGGTCGGCGTGAGCCCGTCCGAGGTCTTGATCAACGACCCGATCCGCGGTCAGTACTGGCTGAGCAAGGGTTCCTTCGAAGCCGGCTACTCGGACTTCGAGGAAGCGATCGTCTTCGCATGAGCGAAAACCTAGTCGGTATTCGCTCATCGGGCCGCTCGCCGGACATGTGGAGTCACGCCTAGTCAGCTGCACGCGACCGGCACTCGCGGCCCTGCTCACTTTCCCTGGTGAGGGGACCTACTTAATAGCCACTCGAGGCAGGCAACGCGGGGGCGGCACACTGGCGCGCGCGACGCGGCCGGAATAAATCCGGCCGCCAGGGTTTCGCTTAAGAGCCCGCGCTGTTGCTGAACGGCGCCAGGACCAGAAAGACGCGGCCCATGTTGAGGTCGGGGTACGCCTGGTCCAGGTCGTCGATCGCGTGCATCAGCTGGTCGTACGTGATGTGGTAGCCGTGGCCGCGGGTCAGGCCGGGGTCGTTGAGGATGTAGCTGTCCGACTGGTCGTAGCCGGTCACGACGAGGTAATGCGAAACGGAATAGCCGGCCTGCTCGAAGTGGTCGCGATAGCCCGGATAGTTCGGGTTGCCCAGTCCGTGGGTGCGCACGCCCACGATCAGAGGCCGGCCGAGCGCGAGCTGGTCCTTCATGTTCAAGCGGTCCGCGGGTAGAACCTTGTAGGCC
>DATIOJ010000124.1:0-3189 GCA_035473355.1 Candidatus Limnocylindrales bacterium | reverse complement strand
GCCCAACCCATGTACTTCTGCGCGACCTGGCCGACCTGGACGGTGGTCAGGTCCTGCGCGGGTTTCCAGGTGGTGACCTGGTTGATGGCGGCGTCGGCGGTCTGGGGGTCGATCAGGCTCCCCGAGTGGTCGCCGTGCAGGTAGCGGTCGACCATGACCAGGCTGGCCTCTTCGCAGGTGTGCTGCCGGGCGGCCCAGTTGCCGAGGGGTGCCTGGGGCGTAAACGGCACCGGCAGGATGACCGCGGCCGGCAGGTTCACGGGTGGCTGGTCGCTCGGCTGGGCGGTGTTCTGGTCGATCGGCACCAGGTCGGGCGTCACGTAGGTGACCTGTGGCCCGGCGCCGAAGAACGCGAAATAGACGCCGGCGGCAATGCCGACGACCGCGACCAGGCCGAGGCCGACGAACCACTTAAGAGCGCCAAGCATCGCTAGCTAGAACTCAAACCGCCTCAAAAAAGTTGCGCCGCCGAGCGCGCGCCCATGAGTATAGGGCGCGCTTTACATCCCTAAACCCACCTCCGGGTACGGACGTGCACGGCCGCGTTTCCGCTCAGAAGGGGTTACGGCGATGGAAATGCAATTGACGCGTGGTCACGCTGTCAGACCAGTCCGGGTCCACTGGGGCGGCATCGCAATCGCGGTCATGGCGGCTGTGCTCCTCGGCGGCGCATCGGGCGCGATAGGACGCCACTACCTCAACGCGAGCGTCGCGCGTCCACTGGCCGGGGTGACCAGGGTGCAGGCCGTGCCCGTGCCGACGGTCGGCCCCGGGACTGAAGTGAAGGCCGCCGTCCTGCCCGACCACATCCTGATCCAGGTTCCCTTCACGACCCAGGCGCCGCTCAACAACTGGGCCCAGCACCAGGAGAGCTGCGAGGCCGCCAACCTGACGATGCTCTACCACTACTGGACCAACGACTCCGACGTCGTCATCAACCCGCAGACCGCCGACAACATGATCCGGCAGATCGACGGCTGGAAGGCGCAGCCCGACCTCAACGACACGATGCTCGGGCAGCTGGCCCAGCAGCGCTTCGGCTACACGTACCGCCTCCTGCCCAATGATCCGAAGACGATCGCGGAGCAGCTCTCCGCCGGCCGTCCGCTGCTGGCCGAGGTGCGCACGCACGGCCTGGGCAACCCGCGCTACCCGGGCTACGCCAGTCACTACGAGCAGGACGGCTGGTCAGTGCCGCACTTCGTCACGATCATCGGCTACGACAGCTCGGGCGTCTGGCTTAACGACCCGGGCATCTCGTGGGGGCGTGGTTATCACATCTCGTACGCGCAGTTGGCGCACGCCATCGACGATCTCGACCAGCACCACCCTGCGTTGAGCGAGGGCCAGGTCCTGCTCCTGATCGCGCCGGAAGCGCCGACCAAGGTCAAAGCCGGCGCTTTCTAACTAGACTTCGGCCGTGTCCGGCGGGATGCCCCAGGCTGAAGACGCCGCAGCGCAGCTCGGCACTCGCGCGGTCAGCAACTCGATCCTGATCCTCGGCGCACGCGTCGTCTCGCGCGTCATCTCGCTTGTCGTGGTCATCGTGCTGGCCAACGCGCTCGGCGACACGAGGTACGGGCAGTACACGACCCTGATCGCCTACTCCGCGCTCGTCTCGGTCGCGGCCGACCTTGGCTTTGCCCCGCTGTACACGCGTGAGGGCGCGCGCAACCGCAAGGAGCTTGGCGACTACCTGGGGACGCTGTTGATCTTCAAGCTCGTCCTGTCGGCGGCGTCCGTGGTCATCTTCGCGATCGCGCTCGGATTCGGCGCGGGCCTTCCGTCGCTGATCGTCCCGGGCGCCGCGCTGCTCGTCGCGACCGCTTACGCCAACCAGCTGCGCAACACGTTTTACGCGGTGGGCCGAGCCGAGTTCGACGCGATCGCGATCATCGCGGAGATCGCGATCCAGGCTGTGCTGATCCTTTTCGGCGCACGGCGCCACTCCGGCGTGGGCTACTTCGTGTGGGCGTACACCGCGTCCTTCGCGTTCACGATCGTCTACTCGCTGGTCGTGATTCGCGTGTTCCGTCTCGGGGACGTGCGGTTCCGGCTCGACATGAGCCTGATCCGGCGCTGGATGCCGCTGGCGCTGCCCTTTGCATTGACGTCCTTTCTGACCAACCTCTACTTCCGCGCCGATGTGCCGATCCTTCAGCACTTCCGGTCGTTCGCCGAGGTCGGCTGGTACACCTTCGCGTACAAGCCGTTCGAGGCGCTGCAGTTCATCCCGCTCGCGATCCAGGTCGTCGTGTATCCGCTGCTGGGCGTGTACTTCATCAGCAATGCGGGCCGGCTCAAGGTCGCATACACGAGATTCTTCAAGGTGCTGGTGCTGCTCGGATGGCCGCTGACGGTCGGCACGTTTGTGCTCGTCCATCCGATCGGCCGGCTGTTCCGCTTGTTCGCGCAGTCCGAGCCCTCGCTGCGCATCCTGTCCATCGCGATCGTCTTCCTGTTCGCCAACTCGGCCTTCCTCGCGATGTTGAACGCGATGAACCGACAGCACCTGAACGCGTGGGCGACCGGGATCGCGGCTGCCCTGAACATCGCGTTGAACCTCGTCCTCATTCCGATCTACGGCTACCTGGCCGCGAGCACCACGACCGTGATCACGGAGGCGGCGCTCTGCACCGTCGGGTGGTGGTTCGTGCAGCGCGGCCGGCCCGATCTCAGGCTGAACGTGCCCTTGGTCGCGTGGCGCATCGCCCTGGCCGGGCTGGTGATGGGCGCGGTCCTGTATCCGCTGAGCAGGTTCTCCATCTTTCTCTCTGCGCCAGCGGGCCTGGCCGTCTACCTGGCCGCGCTCTACCTGTTGCGCGCGATCGACCGCGAGGAGTGGGAGCTGGCGAGGACGGGCCTCCTTGCTCGGATCCGGCCAGGACGGACCGCGTAACCCAGTCCGCCTGACCCCCGTTAGTTGGGGTGGGACAGCGTAAAATCCTGCGCGCCCCTCAACACATGGCTCGAAACGTTCCTGAGCGGATCAAAACCAAGGGGGGACACAGTCCTCGAGCGCGGATCCACGCCGCGTGGTCGCCGATCGGCCAGAAGATGCGCCGGACGGCCGTGATGCGCGGGCTCGGGGCGGTCCTCGCGGTCATCTTCGTGCTCGGCCTCGCGGCCGACGCCTACGCCCAGTCCTTCTTCGACAGCCTTCCCTCGATCCAGGGCCTCGACTCGGCC
>DATIOJ010000123.1:0-2374 GCA_035473355.1 Candidatus Limnocylindrales bacterium | reverse complement strand
CGGACTAACGATAGCCTCAGGTGGGCCGGGCGTTCGTGAAGCGGTAGCCGATGCCGGGCACCGCGAGGATGTAATAAGGCCGCGAGGGCTGGGCCTCGATCTTTCGACGCAGGTTGCGGATGTGGACGTCGATGACCCGCGTCTCGATCGGATATTCGTAACCCCAGATTGAGTTCAGGATCTTCTCGCGGCTGAGGACCTTGCCTGCGTTGCTGGCCAGGAACGTGAGCAGGTCGAACTCGGTGTGGGTCAGCTCGACCTCCGTTCCTGACTTGTACGTGCGCCGCTCGTTGACGTCGATCACGAGGTCGCGGAACTCGAGCCGGCTCCGCATCGCCTCGGCGTTCTCGAGCCGCGCCCGCCGCAGGTGCGCCGCCATGCGCGCGACCAGCTCGCGCAGGCGAAGGGGCTTCGTGACGTAGTCGTCGGCGCCGATCTCCAGGGCGACGACCGCGTCGATCTCGTCCGAGCGGGAGCTCATCATGATCACCGGAACCGCCGGGTCCACCTTGCGGAGCTCGCGGCAGACGTCGAAGCCCAGGGCGTCGGGCAGCGTGACCTCGAGCAGCACGACGTTGGGGTGTGTAGATTCGATCTGGCGAAGGGCCTCCGACCCCGCGTCCGCCTCCACGACCTGGTAGCCGTCCTGCTCGCAGACCAGCTTGATCTCACGGCGGGTCGACGTGTCCGGCTCCACGACAAGAACCTTGCGGGAGGATTCCGCCACAGCCATGCAACCATCCTAACCGATCTGAAGGATTGTTAGGGAATGTTTCGTTTCAGGCCCCGAATGTAGGCTCGCGTTTTCCGCTCGGCGGCGATCAGCGCCGCGCCCGTGCTGGAGAGGACGCGCTCCCAGGCGCCGGGGTACGCCACCTCCTCGCCACCGAACTCCGACTTGAACATCCCGATGCCGATCCACGGATGGGAGGGGTGAGCGCGCGGCGGCGGGACGCCCCAGAGGTCGAAGTCCTGGCAGCCCGCGTCGACCGCGGACGAGATGGCCGTCCACCACGCCAGGTCATTGCCCATCAGCTCGGGGTGCCGTCCGCTGCGGCCGGCGAACAGGCTGTACGCGCGTCCGCCGTGACGCGCGACGAGGACGGTCGCTAGAGGGTCGCGCGTGTCCGGCGCATATGCCGTGTACGTGCGGCACCACGGGAGCACGTCGAGCAGGAGCTCGTAGTACCGACGGTCAGGCAGGTGGATCGATTCACGTCGCTCGACCGCAGCAGACTGGCGCGCCAGCTCGGCCCCGTCCTTGCCCTCTTCCACAACGACGCCGCGCTTGATGCCGGTCCGGATGTTGTAGCGCCGGCCGTGGCGAAACGTCTTCAGCAGCTCATCGGGCGGTAAGAGCTTGAGGATCCGCGTGTGCTGCGGCTGGATCGGTGCGGCCCGCGTGAAGCCTTGCTCGGCCAGCAGATCGCCGACGCTCGCGTCCGCCTCGGGCTCGACGACGAGTCGCGCCGCGCCGGCGTTGCGCGCCCATGAGACGAGCCCGTCCAGGGCGGCGATCGTGGCGGGCACCGGACCGCGCGGGACGTACATCTCGCGAGTCGGCCCGACCTTGCGAATCAGGACGCTGGCCATCGCGCCAGGCGAAAGCTGAACCCTTTCGACGCTCCATCCTGACCTCTCCTGGACCTCGCCCCACGCCCACGACTGCAGGAGCGGCGCGGGCGCCGCGCGCTCGCTCAACTCGGCGTCCCAACGCTCTGCGTCTGACGTCATCCGGGCCCCACGTCGGTAACGGGCGCGCTCTCGAGGTGGGCGACGTCATTGACCCCGGCGATGACCATCCTGTCATTCCGTCTTTCGAGCCGCGAGATGGAGGCGTTTTGAATCTTGAAAGGAAAGAGTCCGCGACTTGGCTTCCCAACGATGCGGTGCAGCGCCACCTGGATCACGCCGCCATGCGTCACGACCAGCACCTCGCTTTGCTCGTGGCGCTGCAGGATCTCATCGAGGGCCGCACCGACACGCGCGTCGAAGTGCGCCGCGCTCTCCCCACCAGGAACCACGTCCCAGTCCGGCTCCTCCACCCACTCCGCCCAGGCCTCCGGGAATCGCCTGGCGATCTCTTCGGTGGTCAAGCCCTCCCAGTCGCCGAGAAAGATCTCGCGCAACGAGGGCATCGGAACGGGCGCCTGACCGATAACCGCACCGATCGCCTGGGCGGTCGCGAAGGCTCGCTGCAGGTCGCTGGTGTAGAACGCCGCGTACGTCCGGCCGGCAAGCCTCTGGCCGAGGAGCTCGGCCTGGCGCGCGCCCTCGGGCGACAGCGGCGGGTCGAGCTGGCCCTGGATGCGGTGCTCCCGATTCCACGTCGACTGGCCGTGGCGAACCAACGTGAGCCTGGTGGGTGCGGGCC
>DATIOJ010000122.1:0-71087 GCA_035473355.1 Candidatus Limnocylindrales bacterium | reverse complement strand
CACGTCGATGCTCATCGACTACGAGGTGCCGGGCCTCGGCGAGCTGATGCGCAGGGCCGGCGCCTCGAGCACCCCGATGGCCGCGCTGTCGCGCGGCGTTGCCGGCGTGCGGGGGCGTTCGTTGATCCTCAACGTTCCCGGCAGCTCGAAAGGCGCGACCGAGTCGCTGGAGGCGGTGCTGCCGGCCCTGGGTCACGCGATCCAGCTGCTGCACGGCAACACCAAGCACAACGAGTGAATCTCAACTCCGACATCGGCGAGGGCGCATCCGAGGACGAGGCGATCCTGGCCTGCATCGACAGCGCCAACGTGGCTTGCGGCGTGCACGCGGGATCCGCTTCGATCGCCATCGCGACCGCGTGGCGTTGTCGCGAGCTGGGCATCCAGGTGGGGGCGCATCCCGGCTACGACGACCGCGCCGGCTTCGGCCGCATCGAGCGATCCCTGTCGACCGCGGACATCGAGGCGCTGATCGCCTTCCAGGTGGCGAGCCTCGCCGCCGTCGTCCCCATCGCGTACGTCAAGCCGCACGGGGCGCTGTACCACCGCTGCCAGCGGGACGCCGCCGCGGCCGACGCGCTCGCGCGCGTGGCGAAGGCGCACGAGGTCGGGATCATGGGCCAGCCGGAATTCCAGATCGTGGCCGCCGCCCAGCGAGCCGGCATCCCCGCCTACCGCGAAGGCTTCGCCGACAGGCTGATGTTGCCCGACGGAACCCTGGCCCCGCGCACCCAGCCGGGAGCGCTCCTCGACCCGACCCTGGCCGCCAGGCAGGCCGTGGCCCTCGCCATCTCGGGCCGCTTCGACACCATCTGCGTCCACGGCGATACGGCGGGCGCCGGCCATGTGGCCGCAGCGGTCCGGCGCGCGCTGAGCGAAGCGGGCGTCGAGACCTCCCCGCTGGGGAGTTGAGTTACCCGCAGGCGGCTCGGCCTCGCATGACAGCGGAAATCAGGGAGCTCAGCGACCTCGGCGATCTGCGGGATCTCGCCGAGCTCCTCGCCGTGGTCTGGGGACGGCCCGGCGAGCCTCCGCTCAGCTCGGACGTGCTTAAGGCGCTCGCGCACTCCGGCAACTACATCGTCGGCGCGTTTGCAGGCGAGCAGCTGATCGGCGGCCTGGTGGGATGGCTGGGCGGCGATCCTCGCGATCACCTTCACATGCACTCGCACATCCTCGGCGTGCTGCCGAATGTCGAGGCGCGCGGGCTTGGCTTCGCGCTGAAGCAGCATCAGCGCGGCTGGTGCCTGGCGCGGCGCGTAACGGTCATGGAGTGGACGACCGACCCCTTGATCCGGCGCAACGCTTACTTCAACCTGACCAAGCTCGGGGCGGAGGCCCCGCAATACTTCGTGAATTTCTACGGCGAGATGAAGGACGGGATCAACGCGGGCGAGCAGTCGGATCGTTTGCTGATTCGCTGGCGGCTCGACTCGCAGAAGGCGGAGGCGGCTGCTGCCGGCCGGCTTGCAGAGCCCGACCTGGACAAATTGCGCGAATGGGGCACGGATGCGATCGTGTCCGTCGGCGCTGCCGGCGAACCTGTGCTCACTGCGTCGAGCGCTCGCGTCCTTATATGTCAGGTCCCCGATGACGCTGTCGCGCTGCGGCACTCCGACCCCGCGCTGGCCCGCAGGTGGAGGACCGCGATGCGCGAGGCTCTCGGTGGCGCGCTGGAGCGCGGCTATGAGATCACAGGCGCGACGCGGTCGGGTTGGTACGTGCTCGAGTCCGGCACCCAATAGACTTTTCTGCAGTGCTGCAGGTTGGGGACAAGGCGCCCGATTTCAAGCTGCCGACGACGGGCGGCCAGGAACTCACCCTCGAGGAGGCGCTGCAGAAGTATCGCGCGCTCATCTTCCTTTTCTATGTGCTCGATTTCACTGGTGGTTGAAGGACTGAATTGACCGAGTTTCGGTCCAGGAATGACGACGCGGTTGCAAACGGCGTCGGTATCTACGGCATCAGCGTCGACTCGGTCTTCTCGCACCAGGCCTTCGCCAAGGAGCTCGGCGGGCTGCCGTTCGACCTCATCGGTGACTTCGAGCGGAACATGGTCACCGACTACGGAGTGCGCCGCGACGACGTCGCCGGCTACTCGGGCATGGCGCGCCGCACCATCTTCATCGTCGACCGCGGCGGCGTGATCCGCTGGACCTGGGTCGCGTCGCGCGAGCAGCCGCAGCCGGACTACGACGCGGTCCTCGACGAGGCCAAGAAGGTCGCCGGGCCCTCATGACGGAGGCCGACCCCGTGCCCAACATCGTGGTGGCGCCGATCGAGACATCGTGGCGCGACCTCAACGCGCTGGTGGACTCACTCGGCCCGAGCGGACTCACGGTGACCGGCGCGGACGGCTGGGCGGTCAAGGATCACCTGATCCACATAGCGGCGTGGGAGAACTCGCTGCTCGCGCTGCTCGAGGGAGCGGATCGGAGGGCTGCGATGGGCGTGGGGCCGGACGTCAACGAGACCGACGCCATCAACGCAGCCGTCTGGTCGATGCATCGCGACAAGACACCTGCGCAGGCGCTCGACTATTTCCGGCAGACGCACGCGGCGCTCATCAAGCGCTTGAGCACGATGAGCGATGCCGACCTGAAGCTCCCCTACAACCACTATCAGGCGAACGATCCGCGCGACCCGAACGACAACAGGCCTGCTCTCGACTGGGTGGCAGGGAACACCTACGAGCACTACGCCGAGCACGTCGGCTGGATAAATCAGCTGGTCAAGGATTCGAGCGTCTCGCGCTGAGCCGTGCGGGCGCGAAGCGCATCCTCGATCGAGGTCTGTACGAATCGGACCTCGTCGCCCGGCGCCAGCTGGGCCGCCACCGGCATCGAGGCGCTGATCACCGTCGCGATCACCGGGTAGCCGCCCGCGGTCTGGTGGTCGGCCATCAGGATGATCGGCTGTCCACCAATCGGCAGCTGGACCACGCCGGCCAGGACGCCGAAGGACAGGAGCTCGTCGCTGGACGCCTCGAGGCGTGGTCCGTTGAGTCGGTAGCCCATTCGGTTCGAGTCGTGGCTGAGCGTGAACGGCGTGCTGAAGAGGAGCGGTTGGGACTCCGGGTCGAGGCGCCCGAAGTGCGGGCCGGGGATCACCTGCAGGACCCGGTCGCCGTAAGGCGGGCGCAGGTCGGCGCGCAGCGTTCGGCCGGATGCCACCGGCTGCATCGCCTCCCCGGCTGAGACGACGTCCTGAGCCGCGAGCGCGCGGCCGTGCATGCCGCCTCGCGCGCACATGAGGTTGGTCGACAGCGAACCGAGCCATCGATCGCCGAGCACGCCGCCGTCGACCGCGATGTAGGCGCGTGCCCCCGCGCGCCGCCCTCCGAACGCGAGCTCGTCGCCCGCCGCGAGTGGGATCGCGGTCCACGAGGGTACCGATGCACCGTTGACGCGGGGGTCGAAATCTGCGCCGGTGATCGCGACCGTGCAGGGCTGCAGCACGGCCAGCCGCGGACCTTTCAGCGTGCACTCCAGCGCGGCAGCGCCGCGCTCGTTGCCGACCAGCAGGTTGGCCGCGAAGTGCGCGAAGCGGTCCATCGCGCCGCCCGGCGGCACGCCCGACGCGACCGCGTTGGGCCGCCCAGCGTCCTGGATCGTTGTGAGGATGCCCGGCTGCGCGACGCGAAGGACCTCCCTCACGCGCCTGCGGGAAAGAACTTGACCCGGTCGCCGGCGCGGAACAGGGAAGGCGGGTCGGAGTCGGGAAGGAAGAGCCTCACCGACGTGCGGCCGATCAGGTGCCATCCCCCGGGGCTTGCGAGCGGGTAGATGCCGGTCTGCTGGCCCGCGATCGCCACGGAACCTGCAGGCACCGTCGTGCGCGGCACCGGGCGCCGCGGCAGCACGAGCTCGTCGGGCAGCGGTCCCAGGTACGCCCAACCCGGGACGAAACCGACCAGGAATGCGCGATAGATGGGACGCACGTGCAGGTCGATGACGCGGTCGCGCGATAGGCCGAGCCGGTGCGCCACGTCGTCGAGGTCCGGCCCGTCGTAGACCACCGGGATCCGGTGCAGCCGCCCCGGCTCCTCCATCGGCGGACGCTTCGTTGCGAGGCGCCGGATCGCGGCGGCGAGCGCGTCGTGAGAGATCTGATCGGGGTCGAACTGCACGGTGACGGTGGCGTAGCCCGCGATTGCCTGCCGAACCTCACGCCGCCTCTTCAGCGCGGCGGCAAGCGCGATCGCTCTCGTGTTGAGCGCTGTGTCGAGCCGCGTGCCCAGCTCGGCGAGCACGGCCGCCTCACCGAGCGGATGAACTCTGACCCTCGCGGCGGAGCGCGGCGGCGGCATGTGCGCTCACAAGGATGGCGTAGAACACGCCGGGCACGATGCCGACGCACAGCAAGCCCGCGCACGCGATTCCGATCGCCCACGCCGTCACGATCGCGGCCACCACGACGTTCCACGTCGCGAAGTCGCCGCGAACGCCGCGCAGCGAGGCGCCGAGGTCAAACAGGTCCTGCGGGTTCCCGGTCGACGCAAACGAAGCGGTCGCGTGCGGCAACAGCAGGAGCGCGACCAGGCCCCAAGGGAGGGCGATGACAAAAAGAGCGATGACGTGGGCGTTCAACTCGCCGCCCACGCGGTTGCTCAGCGCCTCCGCCAGCGGATTCCAGGCCAGGACGAAAGGGGCTAGGGTCAGGAGCAGCACGAGAGATGTCCAGCCTCCCGTCCACAAGAGGTGCAGCGGAAAACGCCATGGCGGAGGACCGACAGTCGGATAGAGCTCAGCGGAGCGCGTCGCCGCAATCGCGTAACCGAGCAGAGGCACGAACAGGATTGGCAGGAAGAGCACCGACACGAGGCCCCAGATCCACGTCGAGGGACCGGCGCGGAAGGGCCACGCGAATGACTCGGCGACCAGCCTCACGCGCGAATGATCGCGCTAGCGGGCCTGTGCCTCGAGCTCCTCTCCCAGCTCGCTGTCCTGCAGCATGTAGGCGCAGCCGTACGGGTCGCGGAAACCCAGCGCCTGGACGTCGACGTTCATCTCCGTGTGCACGAACAGGCCCTCGAGGATCCCGGCGTGGAACCGGCAGATGATCGGCGCGCGCCGGCAGACCTCGGCGAACAGGCAGTTGCCGCACTCGATGATGCCGCCGCGCTGGATGTCGTACTCGGCGCCCATCTCCACCATGGGCTCGAGGGCGGCGGTCGGCGTCTTGGCGCCGGGAGACGAGATCGACTCACCGAAAACGCGGCCGGCGCGCCGCACAGCGTCACTTCCGGCGTCGCCGAGCTCCTCGAAGGCACGCGCCAGGGATTCCGCGACGACGTCGTACCGGCGCATCGGGTGGCTGATCTGCACCGGCCCGCCGGTCAGCTTGTAGATCTTGGCGGGCTTGCCAGGGAGGCCGCGGCGGTGAGCCACCTCCAGGTAGCCGAGCGCGACCAGGCGCTCCAGGTGCTCGAAGGCGACCGAGCGATGCACGCCCGCCTCGCGGGACACGTCTTCCACGCTCCGCGACTTGCGGTCGGCGTAGAAACGAAGAAGGATGTCGCGCCGTGTGAAGTCCTTCAGCGCGCCGAGGGCGCGCTCCATGTCGCCGGCCATTGCTCGCAGCATAGAGCGGGTTGGGGTGTTTAGTGGAAGGTAACCCGCTATATCCAGCCAGACGAACGGCTCAGGGCTTCTTCTTCACCTGGACGGTGACGCCGTCCTCGGTCGGCAACACCTCGACGTCGCCCGCCCGAATCCGAATTCCCGATTCCACGCGGGTCGCCACGATCGTGCCTTCGAAGACCAGCTCGACGAACCGCCAGCTCTTACCGTGGCGGCGCATGCGCACGATGACCCCGATCGGGCTGCGCCAGACGCCCTCGCCGGACGGCTTGAATCCACGGGTGAACAGCTCGCCCATCTCCTCGGGGATGGCCTCGGTCGGAGGCTTCGGCGCCGGCCAGACGACGGGCTTCTCGCGTTCCGCAGCCGGGTTGGAGAGCACCCGCAGCTCCGGCTTGCGCGGGCGCGCCTGAGCCTGCTCGAGCGAAAGACGCAGCAGCTCTGATCCCTCCTCCTGGGCAAAGAAGGCGCCCGAGATGCGCGAGGGGTCATGCGAGCGCCGTATGCAGTTGGCGCAGTCCGGCTCGCTGTCGACCGCCGCGTAGGAGCCGTCGCTGAGGGTCTGACCGCAGAGCGTCGTCACCGGTCCGCTGCGCGGGACCCGAGGGGTCAGATGAATTCGACCACCGGACTTGCGGCGGACGGATTCCAGCTTGACCTGATGCACGCCGTAAATGATGGGCGTAGGGGGGCGGGCGACGCCGGGTAGACCCCCACGGATGGACGCTTATCTAGCAGTCGATGAGCCTGTTGATCCTGGCCCCCACCCGCATCGCCGGCTTCCGCCGGCCAACCATGCCGCTGGCGGAGGAAGCGCATTTCGACTCTCGCGACGTTGGGCGTGCCGTCGCCGCGCTCGAACGGGCGGCCAGCCGGGCGCCCTCGATGGGCCTGTCGATCCGCAGCGACCTTCCCGGCCTCAAGGTCGCGGTCGTGCGACGAGCGCTGGCGGGGCTGCCGTCGCCAGGCGACTACCGCGTGGTGATCAAGCCGCTTCGCTACCGGACGCGGCCATCCCTGTCAGGCCTGTGCGAGTTTGACCTTGGACGCATCATCGTCCGCGTCCCCGAGCCCTTCCGGCCCTTCGCCGAGCTCGTGTACGTCAACGCGAGGCGCAAGCCCGGCGAGGGCATGAGGTTCGCCTGGCTGTCGGAGCGGGTCCGCTTTCGGACGCGCCGCGACGTCTTGCGCTTCGTCTACCTGCACGAGTGGCTGCACTGGTACCTGCGCGAGATGTGCGGTCGCCGCGCGGGCGCGGAGACGGCGTGCGACCGCTTCGCGCTGCGAAACTTTCGCCGGCGTCAAGTCACGGTCGATGACGCGCTCGAGGCCCTGCAGGGGACGCGGATGCAGCACCTGCCGCGGTACCTGCGGATCGCTGCCTAGCGCGGGCTCGGCAGCGGCGTCAGGTTGGCCTCGACCTGTGTCCTGAGGTATTCGAAGGCGGGCGGAAGCGACAGCCGCTCTCCCAAGTGCTCCTTCGGCTCGTCGGTCGAGAAGCCGGGGCCGATGGTGGCGATCTCGAAGAGGACCCCGCTCGGCTCGCGGAAATAGATCGAGCGGAAGTAGAAGCGGTCGATGATCGGAGTCGGGTCCCCGCCGCCATCGATGACGCGGTCGCGCCAGGCTGCGTGGTCGTCCATCGTCGAAGACCAGGCCACGTGGTGCACGGTGCCCGACCCGCCCAGGCCTCGCGCGTCCGGCGCCGCGTCGTAAACATAGAAGGAGCAGCGACCGTCTCCCCGCGCCTCGTACGCGTCGGGCGCGGTGCCGGTGAAGCCAAGCGTCTCGGTCAGGAACTGGTGGCTTGCGCCGCGCCGGCGCTCGAATGCGCGAACCCCGGCGAAGCCCTGCAGCGCGTACTTCTCGGGAATCTCTGGGTGGACGGCGGTCAGCGGCGCATCCTGTGACGGAGACGTGATCAGCTCGAGCGCCAGGCCCTCGGGATCCTCGAAGCGCAGCCGGTCACCGTCGACGACCGACTCGATGCCCGCCCCCGCCAGGCGCCTGGCCCAGAAATCGAGCGCCGCCTCTCCGCTGACCCGCAGCGCGATCCGGTGGATCATCCCGGCGCCGGCTCTTCCTCTCGCGAGGCCGGGGTACTCGAAGAACGTGAGGTCTGCGCCGGGGCTGCCTGCCTCATCGGCGTAGAAGAGGTGGTAGACGGTCGGGTTGTCCTGGTTGACCGTCTTCTTGACGAGGCGCAGCCCCATCACGCCCGTGTAAAAGAGGAGGTTGCTGGTCGCGTCAGCGGTGATCGCGCTGATGTGGTGGATTCCGTTGAGGTCCTTCATCGACGGGTTCCAACTCGAGGCTGACCCGGTTTTGTTCCGGGCTGACTGGCAGCCGAGATAATCGAGTTCGTGGGGAGAAGGGTGATCGGCTTCGACGGTGACGACACGCTGTGGCACAGCGAGACGCGGTTTCACGTCACGCAGGGCGAGTTTCGGGAGCTGCTGGGGCGCCACGTCTCGGGCGTCGACGTGGACGCGCGTCTCGCCGCGATGGAGATGACGAACCTGAGCATCTACGGGTACGGCGTGAAGTCGTTCACACTCTCGATGCTCGAGACCGCGATCGAGCTGACGCAGGGGCGAATCCCGGCCTCGGACCTCGAGGTGATCCTCGGCTGGGGCAAGCGAATGCTGATGGAGCCGACGGAGCTGCTCGACGGCGTCGAGGAGACGCTGCGAGGGCTGAGCGGCCTGTCCGACATGCTGCTGATCACCAAGGGCGACCTGTTCGACCAGGAGAGCAAGCTCGCCCGCTCCGGACTGGGTGAGCTGTTTCTCGGCGTCGAGATCCTCAGCGAGAAAGACGTGGAAGCTTACCGAGGCGTGTTCCGGCGCCGCGCCATCAAACCTGAAGAGTTCGTCATGGTGGGCAACTCACTTCGCTCCGACATCGTGCCGGTCGTCGAGCTCGGCGGGCGCGCGTTCCACATCCCCTACCAGGTGACGTGGGCGCACGAGGTGGTGCGAGACGAGGACCTGCCCAAGCAGGGCTGGCGCCGGCTCTCCTCGATCCGCGAGCTGCCGGCGGCGCTCGACGAGCTTTAAGCCGCTCCCGCCTTCATCCCTCCGCCGGTCATGAGCAGGCCGAGCCTCTCCTCCGGCGTGTCTGGCCCTTCGATGCTCACGATCTTTCCCTCGTACATCACGGCGATGCGATCGGACAGCGAGCGGACCTCGTCGAGCTCGGCGGAGACGAGCAGCACCGCGGCGCCGTCGTCCCGCTCCTTGACGATCTGGCGGTGGATGAACTCGATGGCGCCGATGTCCACGCCACGGGTCGGCTGGGCGGCCAGCAGGACCTTCGGCTTGCCTCCCATCTCGCGGGCGACGATGACCTTCTGCTGATTGCCGCCGGACAGGTTGCGCGCGGCGACGTCGATGCTCGGCGTTCGGATGTCGAACTCCTTCACCAGGCCTCTCGCCCATTCGCGGATCGCCAGCAGACGGAGCACGAAGTGGCGCCAGGAGAACTTGGCGGCGCGCTCGCGACCCAGGATGCTGTTCTCCGCGATCGAGAAGCCCAGGACCAGGCCCGTGCCGCGGCGGTCCTCGGGGATGAACGCCACGCCCGCGTCGCGCTCGGTGTTCGCGTCCATCGTTGTGATGTTGCGGCCGCCTAGCATGACGCGGCCGCCGGTGGCGCGCCTGGTCCCGGCCAGCACCTCCATCAGCTCGCTCTGGCCGTTGCCCTCCACCCCCGCGATGCCCAGGATCTCGCCAAAGCGGAGCTCGAACGAAACGCCCTTCAACGCCGGCACGGACTGGTCGGAGTTGGCCGTGAGGTCCTCGACCTTCAGCGCGACGCCGCCCGGTCTGGCGGCCGCCTTGTCCACCCGCAGCAGCACCTCGCGCCCGACCATCAGCGTCGCGATCTCCTCCTCGTTGGTGTCCTTGGTCGTCAGGTGGCCGACCACTTTGCCGCGGCGCATGACAGTGATGCGGTCGGAGATCTCGAGCACCTCTTTGAGCTTGTGGCTGATGAATATGATCGTCTTGCCGTTCTTCACGAGGTCGCGCAGCACGCCGAACAGCTCGTGGCTCTCCTGCGGCGTCAACACGCCGGTCGGTTCGTCGAGGATCAGGATGTTGGCGCCGCGGTAGAGCACCTTCACGATCTCGGCGCGCTGCTGCAGGCCGACGGGCAGGTCGCCCATGCGCGCGTCCGCGTCGAGGGCCAGCCCATAGCGCTTGGTCAGGTCGGCGATCGCAGCGCGCGCGCGGCCCCGGTCGTAGAAGCCAGGCCCGGTCACCGGCTCGCGGCCGAGCATGATGTTCTCGCCGACCGAGAAGACGGGGATGAGCATGAAGTGCTGGTGGACCATGCCGATGCCGAGCGAGATCGCATCGCGCGGGCCGTTGATGGGTACTGCCTTGCCGTCGATCAGGATCTCGCCCGAGTCGGGGTGGATCAGGCCGTAGAGCTCGTTCATGAGCGTGCTCTTGCCTGCGCCGTTCTCTCCGACGAGGGCGTGGATCTCGCCCTGGCGCACGCTGAAATCGACGTGGTCGTTGGCGAGCACACCGGGGAATTGCTTGGTGATCCCGCGCATGTCGACCGCGAGCGGGGTGCTGTCGCTCATTCGGATCCGGGAACGTAGGGCAGGCCATCGGCGGCCGGCGGAGTGCTTCGCCCGACGAGTCCCGCGAGCACGACGAGCACGAGGACGTACGGCAGCATGCTCAGGAGGTACTGCGAGATGTGGATGGTCGAGTTGTTGTCGTAGATGGCCTGGCCGAGGCCGAAGATGATGCACGCGATGAACGCTCCGAGGGGCGTCCACTTGCCGAAGATCATGGCCGCGAGCGCTATGTAGCCCCGGCCGTCCGTCATGTTCGGGACGAATGTGTTCGAGATGCCGATCGCGAGAAACGCGCCCGAAAGTCCCGAGAGCAGGCCGCTCGTGATCACGGCGCCGTAGCGGATCGCGAAGACGTTGATGCCCGCGGTGTCGGCGGCCTGCGGGTGCTCACCCACCGCGCGGATGCGCAGGCCCAATCGCGTGCGGAAGAGGACGACCTGGGTCAGGATCAGGATCACCAGCGCGACGTAGACGATGACGTTCTGCTGGAACAGCACCTTGCCGAAGAATGGGATCTGGTCGAGGACCGGGATGTTGATGTAAGGCAGCAGCTCCCCCTGGCCTACGTGTCCGACGTCCTGCAGGCCGTAGATCCGGTTGACCAGGAACACGGTCAGGCCGGTGGCGAAGATGTTGATCGCGATACCGCTGACGATCTGGTCGGCGCGGAAGCGGATGGAGACGATTCCGTGGATCGTGGCCATGACGCCGCCGGCGAGCATCGCGACCGCGGTCGCCGCCCAGACGTTGTGCCAGGCGAGGTCGGCGACGACGCCGAAGAAGGCGCCCGTCAGCATCATGCCTTCCATCGCGATGTTGACCACGCCGCTCCGCTCGGAGATGACGCCACCGAGCGCCGGTAGCAGGAGGAGGACGGCCGCGGCGAGCGCAGCCTGCCACAGGTTTGCGGTGAACAGGAGGTGGAGGATGTCGGAGAGCGCGGACACCGTCAGGCCTCCGCCGGAGGCGCTGCCGCCTCGGTCATCATGGGCGCGGCCGGCGGCTCCGCAGGCAGGGCAGCCGGTGCGGACGGGGGCGGCCGCCGCAAGCCCGGTATCTGCTGCCGGATCGCGCCGACGAAATTGGCCGCGATGCTGAAGAGGATCAAGGCCTGGAGCACGTACACCAGGTTGCCCGAGATGTTGGCGTCGGCCTGCATGACCGAACCACCCGCGTGGAGGGCTCCGAAGAGCACCGCCGCCATCACGATTCCGACCGCGCTCCCGAGGCCCAGCAGGGCTACCGCGATGGCGTCGAACCCGGTCGTGTCGCTGAAGTACTTGTCGGTCAGGTTGTGGTCGACGCCCGCGATCTCGATAGCGCCGGCGAGCCCGGAGAAGGCCCCCGCGATGAGCATCGTCACGATGATCGTGCGGCGGACGCTCACCCCCGCGTAGCGCGCCGCCTTCTGGCTCTGGCCGACAGCCCGAATCTCATAGCCAAGGGAGGTCCGCCAGAGCAAGAAGGCGAACACCGCCGCCGCCACCAGCGCGATCACGATGCCCGTGTGGACGCGAAAGACGCTGGACGGCAGGCCGAAGATGATGAGGGTGTTGTCATTCGGGAGGATGGTGGCGAGCCGTGCGCCCTGGCCGATCGGTAATGACTTCGACGTGCCGGGGGCGAGCTGGAGTGGACCACCGATGATCAGGTAGCGCAGCAGCCACTGCGCGACATAGTTGAGCATGATCGTGGTCACCACCTCGTGGGCACCGACCGTCGCCTTGAGCACACCCGCCACGCCGGCCCACAACGCGCCGGCGGCCATTCCGCCGACCAGGACCATCGGGAGGAGGATCGGCGTGGGCAAAGAGCTGAACTTGATCCCGATCGCGGTGCACGCGATCGATCCGGCGAGGAGCTGACCTTCGGCGCCGATGTTGAACAGGCCGGCCCGGAACGGCAGCGCAACCGCGACTCCCGTCGTGATCAGCGGGATGACGAAAAGGATCGTGTTCGAGATCTGCAGGGCGGGATTCTCGCCCGATGTGCAGATGAAGCCGAACCCGCCGCACAGAAGCGCGCCATAGGCGGCGAACGGGTTGCCCCCCGTGACACCCACGATCAGGGCGCCCACCACAAAGGCGAGGACGACCGAGCCCAGAGGCATCGCCAAACCGCCGAGGCGACGAATCAAACGGGGCATGACACCCTGCCCGGACGCGGTAGGGGACGGGTCGACATGGCGCCCGTCCCCTTATCGATCGCTAGGCGGGGATGTCCGCCGGTGGGGTCAGCGCGCCACTCTTGATCTTGTCCTGGATTGAGTTCAGCTCGGTCTGCAGCGCGGCCGGAACGGTGAAATTGTCGACCGCGTAGCCCGCGCCGCCGTTCTGGATGCTGAAGGTCAGGGCGCCGGCGGTGAACTGGCCTTTGACCACGTTCTGAATCGCGGTGTAGGTAGCGACGTCGACCTTCTTCAGCGCGCTGGCGATGACCGACGGGTCGGCGTCCTTCTGGTCGGCGTCGACGCCGACGCTGTACACGCCCGCCTGGCCGGCCGACTGCAGCACGCCGAGCCCGCAACCTCCCGCGACCTGGAACAGGACGTCGGAGCCATCGTTGATCTGGGTCTTGGCGACTCCGGAGCACTTGGCAGGGTCGGTGAAGTCGTTCGAGTAGCCGACCTCGACCTTGATGCTCGGGTCTTCCATCTTCGCGGCCCACTTGAAGCCCGCGATGTAGTGGTTGACCGGAGGGATGCTGACGCCGCCCACCGCGCTGACCACGTGCTTGTTCTTCTTGGCCTGGCCGTTCTTCTCCAGCCAGCCGGCCATGACGCCGACCATCGCGCCCGCGTCCTGCTCCTTGAAGTAGAGCGACTGGACGTTCGGGTGCTGGAGGTCCTTGCCTGTGGAGTCCGTGCCGGCGCCGTCGATGATCGCGAAGTGGGTGTTCGGGAACGTCCCGGATACGGTGCCCATGGCCTCCTGCATGAGGAAGCCGACCCCGATCACGAGGTCGTAATTCTTGGAGGCGAAGTTGGTCAGGTTCGGCACGTAGTCGTTGCCGCTGTGGGACTCGGTGACGCTGTCGAGAATTCCGAAGTCGGTCTTCGCCTTCTCCAGCCCGACGTAGGCGAGGTGGTTGAAGCTCTTGTCGTTCAACCCGCCGATGTCGGTGACGAGGCCGATCTTGTACTGCTTCGTGGTGCCACCGCCGGTGGTGCTACCGCCGCACGCAATGGCCACCATCAGCACCGCGGCAGCCACACCCAAAAACTTAAGCCGCATATGCGCCATCCTCGTCGCTCTCCCTTCACGCAGAAAGCCCAGTTACAGCCTGGGCGCGGATTCGCTCGGTCGGGCGGATTGTACACCTGCCTTCTGGGCGGCAATTGGGCGCGAAAATGAGCCCATGAACATCCTCGAGGTGATCGCGCGCAAGCGAGACGGCCTGGAGCATTCGCCCGAGGAAATCCAGTTCCTCATCGCCGGCTACGTCCGCGGCGAGATTCCCGACTACCAGGTGGCCGCGTGGCTCATGGCGGTCTGCATCCGCGGCATGACTGCGGCTGAGACCCTGGCCTTGACCCAGGCCATGATCGCCAGCGGGGAGGTGCTCGACCTGAGCGCGATCCCCGGGATCAAGGTCGACAAGCACTCGACGGGTGGAGTGGGGGACAAGGTCACGCTCATCGCCGCACCGCTGGCGGCCGCGTGCGGCGTGAAGGTGCCGAAGCTCAGCGGGCGCGCCCTCGCTTACACCGGCGGCACCCTGGACAAGCTCGAGTCGGTCCCGGGCCTGACGGTCGACCTGACGCCCGAGCGCTTCATCCAGCAGGTCCGCGAGGTTGGCATCGCCGTGGCGGCGCAGTCGCCGCGCCTGGTCCCGGCGGACAAGTTGCTCTACGCGCTGCGCGACGTCACCGCGACCGTGCCCTCGGTGCCCCTGATCGCGTCCAGCATCATGTCGAAGAAGATCGCCGCCGGCGCGGACGCGATCGTGCTCGACGTGAAGTTCGGGCGGGGCGCGTTCATGCCCGACGTGGCCGCCGCAGAAGAGCTGGCGCGAGAGATGGTGGTCCTCGGGGAGGGCGCCGGCCGGCGCACCGTCGCGCTCGTCACCGCGATGGACAACCCCCTCGGCCTCACCGTGGGCAACGCCATCGAGGTCGCCGAGGCGCTGGAAGCGCTCTCGGGCCGCGGCGACGAGGAGCTGCTCGACGTGTCGGTGCGCGTCGCGCGTGAGATGTGCGAGCTGGCGGGCGTGGCGGCCGACCCCGGCCAGGTCCTCCGCTCCGGAGCCGGCCGGGCTACGTTCGAGCGCATGCTCGCCGCGCAGGGCGGCCACCTCGAACGTGGCCTGCCCCAGGCGCCCGTAGTGCAGGACGTGCAGGCGACCGCCGGCGGCTACGTCGAGTCGATCGACGCACTTGAGGTGGGCCTGGTGGCGGCCGAGATCGGCGTCGGCCGCATCCGCAAGGAAGACAAGGTCGACCCCGCGGCCGGGCTCAGCATCGAGGCCGGCGTGGGCAAGCGGGTCGAGGAGGGCGACGTGCTGGTCCGGGTCCACGCTCGCTCGAAGGAGCTCATCGACCGCGTCACGCCTCGACTCCGCGGCGCCTGGCGGCTGTCCGATCGCGAGGTCCGTAAGCCGCCTCACATACTTGCGCGCGTCGACAAGAATGGAGTTTCGAGGGCGGATTAGTATTCCGCACACATGGCTGTAACCGAGAAGAAGTATCACGTCGGTCTGGGGCCGGGCGACGTGGGCGATTACGTTCTGGTACCCGGCGATCCGTTTCGCACGCCTCTGATCGCGAAGTATCTCGACGGGGCGCGCGAGATTGCGTTCAGCCGCGAGTACCGGACCTTCACCGGGTCGCTTGACGGGGTGAAGGTGTCGGCGATGTCGACCGGCATGGGTGGACCTTCGGTCGCGATCGCGGTCGAAGAGCTGCACGAGCTGGGCGTCCACACCCTGCTGAGGGTCGGCACGTGCGGCGCCGCGCAGCCGGAGATCAAGATGGGCGACCTCGTCATCGCCTACGCGGCCGTTCGCTCGGAGGGCACTCCGAACGGCTACGTCCCACCGGAGTTTCCCGCCGTCGCGTCGCTCGACATGACCAACGCGCTGGTCGAGGCTGCCCAGGCGTCAGGCGTGCCGTATCACGTGGGCGTGATCCGCTCGGTCGACGCGCTCTACTCCGACCTGCTTCCCGACAGCATGCCCCGGCCGCACCTGCGCGACGAGCTGGAGATGTGGTCGAAGGCGGGCATCCTGAGCAACGACATGGAGTCGTCCACGCTGTTCGTCGTTTCGCGCCTGCGCAAGATGCGCGCCGCCACGATCAACCTGTGCGTCGACGAGCTCGGGGCAGGAGAGATCCACCACCTCGACCCGTCTTACCTCGAGCGCATGCTGAAGGTCGCCGTCGACGCCCTGCGCAGGCTCATCGCCAGCGACGCGCGTGCCGCTGTACGTAAGTAAGCACCCGCTGGTCGCGGACAGCCTGCGCGGGCTCCGCGACAGCACGACCGAGCCGGAGGAGTTCCGGACCCTGGCCCGCAACGTGATCACGATGCTGCTGTACGAAGCCACGTCCGACCTCCCCGTGCGGCACGGCAAGGTCCAGACGCCGCTCGCCGAGGCCGAGGCGATCGAGCTCGACGCGGAGGTGGTCGCTATTCCGGTGCTGCGGGCCGGCCTCGGGCTGCTCGCGCCGGTGCTCGAGCTGCTGCCCCGCGTCAGCGTCGGCTACATCGGCCTCGAGCGCGATGAAGAGACCGCCGTCGCGCGCATCTACTACAACAAGCTGCCCAGGCTCCAGGGCAAGATCCCGCTCCTGCTGGATCCGATGCTCGCCACCGGCGGCTCGGCCGCCCAGGCGCTCGACCTGATCAAGGAATCCGGTGGCCGCGACACGCGGATGGTGTGCATCGTCGCCGCGCCCGAAGGCGTGAGGGTGCTCGACGAGCGGCACCCCGAGGTGGACGTTTACACCGCCGCGCTCGATGACCACCTCAACGACCGTGCGTACATCGTGCCGGGCCTCGGCGACTTCGGCGACCGCCTGTTCGGAACGGGGGGTTAGGGCACCCCTACTCTCGGATAGTCCGGACTATCCGAGGTCTGGCGCCGAGGTCTGGTGACAAAGTCCGGACTATCCGAACTTTGCGGCGTAGGCGGTCTCGTTGCAGCGGCGGAGCTCGTCGTCGGTCATGCCGGCTTCAGACATCAGGCCGAACTCGCGACTCAGGGTCGTGCCGGCGACCGTGCGCGAATCGGTGCTGATCGTGCACCGCACGCCCCCGCGCACCAGGCCCGGCAGGGGATGCTCGCTGACGCTCTGCACGGCCTTGCACTTCCAGTTCGCGGTCGGGCACATGTCGAGCACGATCCCCTCTGTACGCACGCGCTCGACAATCCGGGGATCCCGGACGCCGATGACGCCGTGCGCGATCCGCTCCACCCCGAGGTCGAGAGCCTCCTCGACGCTCGACGGCGCGCCCGCCTCGCCCGCGTGGCACGTGAGCCGGAGCCCGGCCGCCCGCGCAGCCTCGAACGCCGGCCTGTGAGGCGACGCTGGATAGCGCATCTCGTCTCCGGCCAGGTCGAAACCGACCACGCCTCGGCCTGCGAACCCGCCCGCCTCGCGCGCGAGCGCGACGTTGTCCTTGGGCGGGTGCTGACGCATCGCACAAACGATGGCCACCGCCGTGAGCGGACCCGCGCGCAGTCCTGAAAGCACTGCCGCGATGACGCGCGGCACTGTCAATCCGCGACGCATGTGCAGGCGCGGCGCCCACCGCACCTCGAGGTAGTCGATGTTCTCCGCGGCGGAGTCGACACAAACCTCGTAAGCGATGCGCTCGAGCGCCTCCTCGGTCTGCATCACCGCGATGGCGGGCTCGAAGTATCTGATGTACTCCGCCTGGCTCGGGCAATCGTCCGGCGCGACCATCGCCAGGTCGTGAAGCCCCGACAGCTCCTCAGCGGTCGAACGGCGCACGGCACCGTCGAGGTGGCAGTGCAGCTCGGCCTTCTTCCAGCCGAGGTACGGCGAAGCCGGTGCTATGTCAGCGAATAGATGTGGGGCAGCTCGCGATAAAGCCCGGCGTAGTCGAGGCCGTAGCCGATCACGAAGCGGTCGGGGATGACGAAGCCTGTGAAATCGATCTTCACCTCGACCTGCCGCCGCGCCGGCCGGTCGAGCAGCGCGGCAAGCCGGACCGAAGCTGCACCCAGCCTGCGGATGCGCCTCGCCACGGCGTTGACCGTGACGCCCGAGTCGATGATGTCTTCGACCAGCAGCACGTGCCGGCCGACCAGCGGTCCCTCGACCATGTGGGCGAGGTGAAGGCGGCCGCTGCTCGACGTGCCGGTCGGATAGCTCGATGCGCGAACGAACTCGAGCTCAGCCGGAATCGACAGGCTGCGCAGCAGGTCTGCGGCGAAAACCGTCGCGCCTTTGAGGATGACGACGATGACCAGCGGAGTGTCGATGTCGGAGTAGGTGTCGGAGACCTGGCGGCCGAGCCGGCGCACGCGTCGCGCGATGCGGTCGGCGGTGATCATTGGCTTTCCCGTGCTCCGGTCCAGGCGCAGGTCGGTGGTGGTCTCCACCGCCGGCGCCTCGGTGAGCACCTCAGTCATGCAGGTCCAATTCTAGGTCTCGATCAAACCCCGATTGGATGCCAGACGGTTTTCATTTCCATGAAAGCGGCGATGAGGTAAGGACTGCGTTCCTTCTCTGTAATCTTGATCACACGCTTCACGTTGCCTGCCGCTGATTCCTCGATTGCTTTGATTTCGTCAGCGGTGCAGCCTGCCACGTCGATCGCGTTGACGTCCATGTGAGAGGCGAGCCAGGGCAGGAGCTCTTTGCGCTGGCCGCTGATGATGTTGACGGCGCCGGCAGGCACGTCACTCGTGGCCAGCACCTCGGCCAGCGTCAGGGCGGCGAGCGGGTGCGTCTCGGCCGCCAGAGCGACGACGACGTTGCCGCCGCACAGCGCAGGCGCCAGCCGCCGGACAAGACCCGCGAGGGGCGCGTCTGCCGGCGCGACGATGCCGACGACTCCGGTCGGCTCCGGGATCGTGAAGTTGAAGTAAGGACCGGCGACGGGGTTCACCGTCCCCGTCACCTGGGGCAGCTTGTCGGTCCAGCCGGCGTACCACACGAGCGTGTCGACGGCCTGGTCCAGCTCGCGCCTCGCGGTCGTTCCGCCGCCGAGCACCTCGACGAACTGCGCGGCCCTGCCGTCGAGCATCTCGGCTGCCCGATACAGGATCTGGCCGCGGTTCATCGCTGTGCGGCCTGCCCAGCCGGGCAGCGCCGTTCGCGCCGCCCGAATCGCGTCGCGCAGGTCCTTCCGCGAGCCGCGCGGCACGTTGACCTTGCCGCCGTTCGGCCGGTACGCCCGTCCCGACTCGGAGCGAACGAACTCGCCGTTGACGAAAAGTTTGTAAGTCTTGCGGACGTCCATCAGGACACTTAATTCAGCTCCACGTAGGGCAGCAGGCCGTGGAGGCCGCCCTCGCGGCCGAACCCCGACTCCTTGTAGCCGCCGAACGGCGAGGTCGGGTCGAATCGGTTGAACGTGTTGGCCCACACGACGCCGGCCTTCATCCGCTCCGCCATCCACAGGATGCGCGACCCCTTGTCGGTCCACACGCCCGCCGACAGCCCGTAAGGCGTGTTGTTCGCCTTCTCGACCGCCTCGTTAGGCGTACGAAACGTGAGCACCGAGAGCACCGGGCCGAAGATCTCCTCACGGGCGATGCGGTAGGACTGCGACACGTTGGTGAACAGCGTCGGCGGGAACCAGAAGCCTCGCTCGGGGATCACGCACTCGGGCTGGTACAGCTCCGCGCCCTCCTCGATGCCGGACTCGACCAATCCCTGGATCTTCTCTAGCTGAGCCCGTGAGTTGATCGCGCCGATGTCGGTGTTCTTGTCCAACGGATCGCCGAGGCGAAGCGTCGACAGCCTGCGCTTCAGCTTCTCCAGCAGCGGCTCGGCGATCGACTCCTGGACCAGGAGCCGGCTTCCCGCGCAGCACACGTGACCCTGGTTGAAGTAGATGCCGTTGACGATGCCCTCGACCGCCTGGTCGAGCGGCGCGTCCTCGAACACGATGTTCGCCGCCTTGCCGCCGAGCTCGAGGGTGAGCTTCTTGCCGGTGCCCGCGATCGCGCGCTGGATGAGCTTGCCGACCTCGGTCGAACCGGTGAACGCGACCTTCTTGACGTCCGGGTGAGACACGACCAGCGAACCAGTCTTGCCGGCGCCGGTCAAGATGTTGACCACGCCCGGCGGCAGCTCTGCCTGCATGCAGATCTCGGCGAAGAGCAGCGCGGAAAGCGGCGTCGTCTCGGCCGGCTTCAGCACCACGGTGTTGCCCGCGGCGAGCGCGGGCGCGATCTTCCACGCAAGCATCAGGAGCGGGAAGTTCCACGGGATGACCTGGCCGGCGACCCCGAGCGGTCGCGGTTTGCGATTGGGGAAGGCCCACTCGAGCTTGTCCGCCCAGCCCGCGTAATAGAAGAAGTGCGCGGCGCTCAGCGGGATGTCGACGTCGCGCGATTCTTTGATCGGCTTGCCCCCGTCCATCGTCTCGACGACCGCCAGCTCACGAGACCGCTCCTGGATCAGGCGCGAGATGCGGAACAGGTAGCGCGCCCGGCGCGCGGGCGATAGGCGCGCCCAGGATTCGAACGCCTTGCCCGCCGACTTGACGGCGCGGTCGACGTCGACCTCGTCCGCCTCGGCGACCTCGGCCAGCTTTTGCTCCGTCGCCGGGTTGATCGTCGCGAAGCGCTTCTTGCTGTGCGGCTCGACCATGCGCCCGCCGATGAACAGCCCGTAGCGGGGCTGGATCTTGATGTGGTCGATCGCCTCGGGCGCCGGCGCGTACTCGAAGACGTGCTTCGCGAGCGCATCGGTCTGCTTTTTGGTGATTGCCATCAGTCCACCGTGAAGTAGTCGGGCGATTGGTAGGCGCCGGTGCGCTCTTTGTCGATCTGCATCAGGACATCGTTCAGCAGTGTCGACGCGCCGAGGCGCAAACGGTCAGGGGTCATCCAGTCGGGGCCGAGGGTTTCGTACGTGATCACCAGATAAGCGATCGCCTGCTTGGCGGTGCGGATTCCGCCTGCTGCCTTGAAGCCGACGGGCTGGCCTGTCTCTCGCACGAAGTCACGAATCGCCTCCATCATGACCAGCGCCACCGGCAGCGTGGCCGCCGGCTGCACCTTGCCCGTGGAGGTCTTGATGAAGTCGGCTCCGGCGGCCATGGCGAGGATGCTCGCTCGCCGGACCGCGTCGTAAGTGCCGAGCTCGCCGGTCTCGAGGATGACCTTCAGGTGGGCGGCGCCGCACGCCTCTTTCACCGCCACGATCTCGTCGTACACGCGCTGGTAATCGCCGGACAGGAACGCGCCGCGGTCGATCACCATGTCGATCTCATGCGCGCCCGCCCGCACGGCCTCCTCGGTCTCCGCCACCTTGATGTCCGTGAAGCTCTGGCCGGACGGGAAAGCGGTGGCCACAGAGGCAATTCGCACCGAGCTGCCCCGAAGGTGTTCGACGCAGTCGGCGATGCGAAGCGGATAGACGCAGACCGCCGCGACGGACGGGATCGATGCGTCGCCGGGCTTGGGTCGGATCGCCTTGGCGCAGATGGCGGCCACCTTGCCTGGGGTGTCAGCTCCCTCCAGCGTGGTGAGGTCAGTGCATCGGATCGCGAGGTCCAGCGCCCACAGCTTGGAGGACTTCTTGATCGAGCGCTTGGCCAGGGAGGCCGCCCGCTCGTCGGCGCCTACCTCGTCCACGCTCCGCACCCCTCGCATCAGGGAGCCGAGGTGGGTCAGCGAGAGGGCGGTCGCCATGGGGCGATTATGCGACGGCGGAACCTTTCGCCCCGCCCCGCCGTCACAGATGGGCTCGCCTTCGACTCCCTGGCAGGTCGCAAACTCTTCGGGGTGAGGATGGCAGCGGCTGCGTTGCTTATCCTCCTGAGCGGCTGCGGCGGAGATGCCGCGCCCGTGGCGAGCCCTTCACCCAGCGAACCCAGCGCCACTTTCACGCCCTTCGTCCCCGCGACGCCGCAGCGGCCGCAGCGGCAAGAGCCATCGCTGCCGGCCGCGATCGAGGAGACGGCCGCCGCAGCGGCGGGCGGCAGCCTCTACGTGATGGGCGGCTTCGACGCAGTGGGAAACAGCCTGGACTCGACCTACGTCTTCGACGGGAAAACGTGGCGGAGCGGCCCCCGCCTGCCGCTTCCACTCGATCACCCGTCAGCGGCGAGCCTCGACGGCCGCGTCTACATCGCGGGTGGACACAGCAACGGGCGCGACAGCAACCTCGTGTACCGGCTGGACGGCGATCACTGGACGAAGGTCGCCTCGATGCAGTTTCCACGCGGTGGTCACACCCTGATCGCCGCGGAGGGCAGGCTGATCGCGGCGGGCGGCAACACGAACAGCGGAAACGTGGCCGCCGTCGAGTCCTACGACCCCGCAACCGACTCGTGGTCGGTGCAGCCCTCGCTCCCCGGTCCGCGCAACCACGTCATGGGCTTTGTCACCGGCGCCGCCATTTGCGTGGCGGGTGGCAGGTCGCCGACCACAGCCCGCGTCGACTGCATCGGCGTCGGGCAGCAGACGTGGTCGCGCCTGGCGGATCTTCCGCAAGCCTCGAGCGGGGGCGGGGCCGCGACGTTCATCGGCGGCGACGTCGTGGTGATGGGCGGGCAGGATGCCAGCGAGACGCGCATCGTCGCCCAGCTCACGCGCTATTCGCCTGGCCACGGCTGGACCTCCGGCGAATCGATGCTCGATCCCAGGCACGGTTTCGAGCTGGCCATATATGAAGGACGCGCGTGGGCGTGCGGCGGCGGCAGTGCGCCCGGCCTGCACCCCGTCTCGACCTGTACCTCCATCGGGGACACCGGCCCAGCGCACTCGAGATGAATACCCCGGGGGGGTATAATTCGAAGGTCATGCCTGGATACGCCATCCACAAGAAGCAGGTGCAATCTCGTCTCCGGCGCGTTGAGGGCCAGCTGAGGGGAATCCAGAAGATGGTCGAGGACGATCGCTACTGCATCGACGTCCTGACCCAGGTCGGCGCCGCGAAGGCTGCGCTCGACAGCGTTGCCCTGCTGCTGCTCGCAGATCACACGGAGCACTGCGTCAGCGAGGCGATTCGCGCCGGTCGGGGCGGCGCGAAGGTCAAGGAGTTGAACGGGGCGGTCGAGAGGCTGGTCCGGGGCTAGGCTTGGTCGTCCTCCATGCGCTGGGGAGCGCACTCCAGATCGCGTTCTTCATGTTCTGGGACGTGCTCTGGCCGCTGGCCCTCGGGTTCCTGATCTCCGCCATCGTCCAGGCGCTCGTCTCGCGCCAGGTCGTGGTCAGGTTCCTCGGCCGGGACGACCTGAGGGGCGCGGCGTTCGCGACGCTGTTCGGCGCCGCCAGCTCGAGCTGCTCCTACGCCGCGGTCGCGGTCGGTCGGGGCCTGTTTCGCAAGGGCGCGACGTTCGCCAACGCCATCTTGTTCGAGTTCGCGAGCACGAACCTCGTCTTCGAGCTGGGGCTGGTGCTGCTGGTGCTCCTGGGCTGGCAGTTCGTGGCCGCTGAGTTCGCCGGCGGACTGCTGATGATCGCCCTGCTCGCCGTGACCTTCAAATACACGCTGCGGGCCAACCTCGTCGAGGAAGCGCGCACGCAGGCGGAGAAGGGCCTGCGCGGACGGATGCAGGGCCACGCCGAGATGGACATGTCCGTCAGCGGAGGTTCCTTCCTCGGTCGCCTCTTTTCCGGCCGCGGCTTCACCGCCGTCAGCCACCTCTTCTACGGCGACGTCGCGAGCATCGGCCAGGACCTGGTGCTGGGATTTCTCATCGCCGGGGCGCTCGCGGCCTGGGTGCCGAACAGCTTCTGGCAGCAGCTGTTCCTGAGCAACCATCCGGCCGTCAGCGCGGTGTGGGGCCCTGTCATCGGGCCGGTGATCTCGCTCCTGAGCTTTGTCTGCTCGGTTGGCAACGTGCCCCTCGCGGTCGTGCTCTGGAACGGTGGGATCAGCTTTGGCGGCGTGATCAGCTTCATCTTCGCCGACCTCATCATCCTGCCCATCCTCGACATCTACCGGAAGTACTACGGGTGGCGCACGAGCCTGTACCTCCTCGGTGCCTCATACGCCGCGATGGTGGTCGCCGGCCTCGTCATCGGCGGCGTGTTCCAGGTGCTCGGCCTGATCCCGACGCACCGTTCCCTGGCCGTCTTCCAGACAGGACCAACGTGGAACTACACGACCTTCCTCAACATCGCGGCCCTGGTCGTCATCGCCGCGCTGGGTTGGCGGTTCCTCCGTACCGGTGGCGTCGCGATGCTCCGGGCGATGGAAAGCGCGCCCGCCCCCGGACGTGAGATGGTTCACGATCACCATGAGCACAATCACCATCACTGAGATGCAGCGCGACTACATCAAGGAATACAGCCGCTCCCTGGGCCGCGATATGGAGCTCCTGCACTTCGGCCACGCCGGCCGGACGCTGCTGGTGTTCCCTACGTCGATGGGCCGCTTCTACCAGTGGGAGGACTTCGGCCTGGTCGGTGCGATCGCCGACCTCATCGAGGCGGGCGCGGTCCAGCTCGTTTGCGTGGACAGCGTGGACGGCGAATCGTGGTACGCGAAGGATCGTCCGCCGGCGGACCGCATCCGGCGCCACCTTCAGTACGAGGCCTACATCGTGGACGAGATCCTGCCGCGGCTGTCGGGCCCACCCGTCGCGTGCGGCGCGTCGTTTGGAGCGCTTCACGCGGTGCTGCTCGCGGCCCGCCACCCCACTCGCATAGGCGGCTTCATCGCCCTGAGCGGGGCGTTCAACACGGCGCGCTGGCTCGACGGCTACCACGACGACAACGCCTACTTCACCAACCTGTTCGCTTTCCTGCCCGGGCTCACCGACGAGACCTACCTTGGTCCCCTGCGGGCTCAGCACCCCAAGGTGATCGCCACGGGCGAGGACGACCCGAACGTCGACGACTCGCGCCGGCTGGCCGGGCTGCTGCGCGACAAGGGCGTGGACGTGGGACTCGATATCTGGCCCGGATGGGCGCACGATTGGCCCTACTGGAAGGACATGATGCGCAGGTACCTCGCAGGCTGAACGCCACAAGGGGAAGGGGAGATGGCTCAGAGAAAGGTCGTAGGGTTGCTGGTCGGACGCGAGAACACGTTCCCGGGGCCATTCCTCGAGGCCGTCAACCAGAAGGGAGCCGCTGACGGGATAACCGCGGAGCTGGCCGTTCTCGGCGGAACACCCGAGGTCTTCGAGCCGTACCACGCCGTGCTGGTCGACCGCATCTCACACGAGGTGCCCTACTACCGGGCGCACCTGAAGAGCGCCGTCCTGCTGGGCACAACCGTGATCAACGACCCGTTCTGGTGGGAGGCGGACGAGAAGTTCTTCGAATGCACGCTCGCCCGCAAGCTCGGCGTGGCGGTGCCCAAGACCATCGTGCTCCCGAACAAGCAGTACATCCCTGACATCGACCACAGGTACTCCTTGCGCAACCTCCAGTTCCCGCTCGACTGGGAGCGCCTTGTGTCTTACACGGGTCTGCCCGCCGTGCTCAAGCCGAACACGGGCGGCGGTTGGAAGGACGTGTTCATCGTCCACACGATCGAGGAGCTGATCACCGCGTACGACCAGACCGGCCTCAAAACCATGGTGCTCCAGGAGTTCATCAACTGGGACGACTACGTGCGCTGCATCTGCATCGGCCGCGAGCAGATCCTGCCCCTCCGGTACAACCCGAAGGCGCCTTTCGAGGAGCGCTACCAGGTCTCCCATCCGGTCGAGGGCCGGTTGCGCGAGCAGGCGATTCACGATGCCCGCACGCTGGTCGATGCTCTCGGCTACGACATGGACACGGTCGAGTTCGCAGTTCGCGATGGCGTGCTGTATGCGATCGACTTTCTGAACCCAGCGCCCGACTTCGACAACTTCTCCATCAAGGAGGACAACTTCCGCTGGGTCCTGGACAAGATGTCCGACCTGGTGCTCGCCTACGCGCGGGGCGAGGCGCTGGGGCCGTGGCGCAACGAGCAGCGGTGGTGGAAGTACGTGTCCAGGACGCCGGCACCCGACGCTGTCGAGGCGTGAAGGATCCGGTCGCGGCTTACCACGCCCTCCTCGAGGACGTGCACGTTGCCGCGACCAGCGCCGAGCTGCTGGCGACCGGCCAGCGCGAGCGGCGTCTGATGTTCGGCGAGCGCCCGCTCTGCGTGGCGCTGCGGCCGCAGCTGATGACCCGCCAGCGCTGCGAGCGCGCGGTGTCGGCGGCGCAGGCGGTGCACGGCGCGCTGGCCGCGCTGGAGAGGGCGGTGCTGAAGGACGAGGACCTTCGCCGTGAGCTAGGCCTCGAGCAGGAAGAGGAGCGGCTCGCCATGACGGACCCCGGCTTCCGGCACTCCTCGCCGTCGGTCAGGCTCGACAGCTTCTTCGCCGACGAGGTGCGATTCGTGGAGTACAACGCCGAGTCGCCCGCCGGGATGGCCTACAGCGACAACCTGGCCGCGATCTTCGCCGGGCTTCCTGTGATGAAGCAGTTTCGCAAGCTGTTCCGGGGCCGGTTCACTCCGACGCGCCGCCTCCAGCTGCGCTCGATGCTCAACGCTTTCCGGCAGTGGGGCGGGGGTGCGACGCCCGTGATCGCGATCGTCGACTGGGAAGGCCTCCCCACGGCGCCAGAGTTCGAGATGTTCAAGTCGTTTTTCGAGGCCGCGGGCGTGAAGACGGTGATCTGCGATCCGCGCGCGCTCGAGCTGCGGCGAGGCAGGCTGTACGCCCAAGGCACCGCGGTCAACCTCGTTTACCGGCGCGTCCTGACGAGCGAGCTGCTGGCCCGCGGCGACGAGACCAGGGTGCTGCGCGACGCGTACGTGGCGGGGGCGGTCTGCGTCGTGAACAGCTTTCGGGCCAAGCTGCTGCACAAGAAGATGAGCCTCGCGCTGCTGTCTGACGACCGCTACCAGCGCCTGTACACGCCGGCCCAACGGGCCGCGATCCGCCGCCACATCCCCTGGACCCGAAAGGTGAGCCTGGACCTGGCGGACGACATTGCTCGGCGGCGCGAGACCCTGGTCTTGAAACCGAACGACGAGTACGGAGGGAAGGGAGTCGTCCTGGGCTGGACGGTCGGCCAGTCGGAGTGGGAGGCCGCGATCGACGTCGCCACCACGCAGAGCTACGTTGTCCAGGAGGCGGTCGAGATCCCGCGCGTTTCTTTTCCCATCGCCCTGGACGGGCTGCGCTACATCGACCTGGCCGTCGACCTCGATCCGTATCTTTTCGAGGGGCGGCCGGGTGGCTTCATGACCCGGGTTTCCGCGGCCGCTCTTCTCAACGTCACGGCTGGAGCGGGCAGCGTCGTGCCAACATTCGTGATTGAGGGACCGGCATGAGTCGGAACGGCATGCTCACGATCGGCGTCGAGGAGGAGTACCAGATCGTGGACGCCTCCGGCCAGCTCCACTCGCACATCGACACCCTGCTCGCCGCCGCGGCGCCGCGGCTGGGCGAGAAGGTCAAGCGCGAGATGATGCAGTCGGTGGTCGAGGTCGGCACGACCGTCTGCGAAAACGTGACCGAGGCGCGCGACCAGCTCGGCGAGATGCGCCAGACGCTCAACGACCTGCTCAAGCCCGAGGGAATGCGGATCGCCTGCGCCGGCACCCATCCGATCTCGCGCTGGCAGGATCAGCAGATCACGGACTATGAGCGCTACAAGATGCTCGAGGAAGAGCTGCAGGACGTCGTCCGCGCGCTGGTCATCTTCGGCCTCCACGTCCACGTGGCGATCCCCGACCCCGACCGGCGGATCGAGGTCCTCAACGAGGCGCGCTACTTCCTTCCGCACCTGCTCGCGCTCAGCACGTCCAGCCCGTTCTGGATGGGCCGCAACACAGGCCTGAAGTCATATCGCAGCGTGATCTGGTCGAACTTCCCCCGCACCGGGATACCGCCGGACCTGACGTCGTTCGACGAATACCAGAACTACGTCGAGCTCCTGGTCAAGACGGGATCGATCGACAACGGCAAGAAGATCTGGTGGGACCTGCGCGCGCACCCGACTTTTCCGACGCTCGAGTTTCGCGTCTGTGACATGCCGACGCGGCTCGAGGAGACCATCTGCCTGGCCGCGCTGATGCAGGCCATCTGCGCCAAGCTGCTGCGACTCCGCGAGCGGAACCTCGGATTCCGCAAGTACATGCCGGCCTTGATCGCAGAGAACAAGTGGCGCGCGATCCGCTACGGGTTGGACGGCAACCTGATCGATTTCGGCAAGCAGGCGGAAGTGCCGATGCGAGACCTGGCGATCGAGCTGGTCGAATTCGTCGACGACGTGGTGGACGAGCTCGGCTCGCGGAGCGCGGTCGCCTACGTCGACCGAATCCTCGCCGAGGGCTCGAGCGCCGACCGGCAGCTGCGGGTTTTCAGGGAGACGGGTGACGTCCACGCCGTGGTCGAGCTGCTCGCCGCGGAGACGATGGGGGGCGTCGCCGTCGCGGACTAACGCGACCACCGCATCGGTTGGAATCGACATGAAGCCTGCGGGCCAGTTGATCCGAGAGACCGTGACGGCGTGGCCCGGAGTGACCGCGGAGGCGCACCGCTTCGGCGGTACTGAGTATCGCTACGGCAAGAAGGAGATGGGCCACGTGCACGGCGACAGGCTGGCCGACCTTCCGCTGCCCCGGAAGGTTCACGACGAGGTGATCGCGAGCGGCCGGGCCCAGCCGCACCACGCCCTTCCCGAAACAGGATGGGTCAGCGTTTGGATGAGCGGCCCGCAGGATGCCGCCGGGGTCATCGAGCTGTTTCGCATCCAGTACGAGCGCTATGCCGGGATCACCTCTCCGTCAAGCGTCTAATTAGCTCGCGATGAGCGATCAGACGGTGCGCGCCCGGCCGGCCGTCAAGAAGAGCGAGCAGCGGCGGCAGGAGCTCGTCGAGGCGGCCTTTCATCAGATCGCCGAGCGCGGCTTCGAGGGGCTGCGCACGCGCGACGTTGCAGCCGAGGTCGGCGTGAACATCGCCACGCTGCACTACTACTTCCCGACCAAGGAAGCGCTGATCGGCGGGGTGCTCGAGCTCGCCATGGACAAGTTCCGTTCCACGCTTGCCCCGCACGGCTCACCGTCGGACCAGCTGCGGAATCACCTGCGGTCGGTCCGCAAGTTGATGGGTGACGACCCCGAGCTGGGCGTCGTCATGGGTGAGCTTGCGCTCCGCGCGGCGCGCGACCGCTCGATCGCGAAGATCTACGACGCAACGCGCGACGCCTGGCAGACGGTGATGCGCGGGCTGCTGCGGCGAGGCGTGCGGGAAGGAAACCTCAGGGCGGAGCTGGACAGCGACGCGGTGGCCACACTTGTCATCGCGGTGCTGACCGCGCTCACGCTTCCACCGCTGCGCGACACCGCGCAGGGCGACGTGGCCCTACGTCAGCTGGAGCGCTGGCTGGGAATCTCTGGTCGCAAAAAGGGAATCAAGCAACTGATTGATGGGTTTGGTAACGTATGAGCATCGCATCCGCCGCCAAACCGCCGTCGTTCGTCAGTCTGTTCAACCCCATCGCGCGGCGGCTTCTCAAGGCCGGCCCGCTGCTGGGGCCCAACGCCCTGATCACCGTCCGCGGGCGTAAGTCGGGCGTTCCGCGCACGACTCCCATCGCGCTGGTCCAGCTCGAAGGAAGGCGGTGGGTGATCGGGACCTTTGGAGACGTCAACTGGGTCCGCAACCTGCGCCTGGCCGGTGAGGCGACCCTGACGGTCGGCCGCCGCCGCGAAGAAGTCACGGCGACCGAGCTGACGCTCGAGGGCAGGACGGCCTTCTTCCGCGACCTGATCGGGCCATACGTGAGGCGCATGCGCATCGGCCCGCTGCTTCTCTCGATCCTCGGCGCGAAGGAGATACTGGAGAACCCCGCCGATGCCGCACAGCACCGGCCGGTCTTCGAGCTGAAAGCCGCCTTACTGCTCGTGCGTTAAGCCGGCTGCACCGGCCGCCGGCCGCCGCATCATGGTCGGCCCATGGCGTACACGGCCTCTCGTCGTCCGTCGGTTCTCGGCAGGTTGGGCTCCTGGGTCGCGACCGGCCTCGCCGGGGCGGTGATCTGGTGGTTCGTCTTCTTCGGGCTGCGCCCGGCGCTCATCCATGACGGCTTCGCAGTGGTCGCGGCCGCATTCGCCGGCTGGCTGATCGTCGGCATCGTCGCCCACGAATGCGGCCACCTGGTCGTCGGTCTGGCGCTGGGGGAGCCGGTCCGCAAGCTCCGCATCGGCACGGGACCCACGCTGGTGGGGTTTCGGGTTCGCGGACTGACCGTGCAGCTCTGCCTCAACCCGATCACGGGAGGCGCGGTCTACTTCTCACGCATCAACAGCGTGTCGCGTGGGGCGCACCTGGCCTCGCTCGCCGCGGGGCCCGGGGTCAATCTGCTCGCCGCCGCCTACGGATTCGTTCTGTTCCAGTCCGGAGTCGAGTGGCTCGCTCCGCTCGTCCTGGCCAACATCGTCTTGTTCGTGGGCAGCGCCACTCCTGCGACGAGCACCCGGGGTGGGCAAAGGCACCGGTCGGACGGGATGCAGATTCTCGAGCTCCTCCTGCGGCCGCAGACGCTGAACACCGGGTACGAAGGCGCCGAGCTGACCGAGGATGCCTACGCGATGCTGGCTCGGGCCGGCGAGGACGCACAGCTCGCGGGCGCGGCGGAAGTGACCGACCAGGACCTGCTGCGCGCACTGAACCGAGACGCCGCGCTGGGCCGGCTCTTCGCATCGGTTGGCCTCCAGAGCCGCATCCCGCCGGCCGCCATGGCCGAATCGGACGTCGTGACGATGCCCCGGATCTCGAAGGTTGTCCACGACGCGCTCACCGCGACCATCCGGACGTGTCGAGACATGGGCATCGCGCGCCCGAACGCGGCCGGCTTCTGCCTGGGCCTCCTCCTGGTCGACTGTCCGGCCGGCCGCATGATGCGCGAGGCCGGCATCACCGAGCAGGCCGTGCTGAAGCTGATGACGGCAGGGCCGGCCGACGACGAGGACCTGCGGCGTACGCGCGTCATCACGCCCGACGTACCGCTCGAGCGATGGGGCACCGCGGCCGACGCCGTGCTTGCCCAGGCCATCCGCATCGCGGTCGCGGATGGCGCGTCTCAGGTGGGTACGGAGCACCTGGTCGCGGCCGTCGTCGCATCACCGGACTGTCGCGGAGCCCTGGCGCTGCAACGCCTTGGCTTCGGCCTTGGGTGGCGCAAGGCGACGCCCGACGGCGACGACGATCCGGCCGCGGACGGAGTCCCCGTCCTGTCGCCGCAGTGCGGCGTTGCCCTCGCCGGCGCGTTGTGGCGAACCGGGCCCAACCATCCGGCCGGTACGGCCGAGATCGTGCTGGGAATCGTCGACCAGACCGTCGGAGTCGGGGCGCATCTGCTCCTGTCGACTGGCATCACCTCGCGCGCGCTGGAGAATGCGCTTCGCCTCACGCCCCGTGAGTCGAGCGAGCCGGCCGCGTGCACGGAGTCCTCGCGGGGCCTGTGGATGCTGCGCGGAAGCGCTCGGGTCGGCGCCCAGCGGTGGCTCGACGCCAGGTCCGACTTTCTCGCCGCCGAGAAGGTGGCCACGACCGATCCGCAACGAGCGCTGTGCAACAACAACATCGCGTGGGTCTCCTTGATGAGCGCCGATCCAGGACTCGCCGCGGAGGCGCTGGAACGATCGCGCGCTGCGCTGGCCGTGCAGCCGGATCAGATCGCCTTCCTCGGCACGCACGCGTTCGCGTTGCTCGAGAACGGTTCGCCAGTCGAAGCGGCGGAGCTGCTCGAGCGCGTCATCCCGAGGCAGGGGAGGCCTCGCAACAGGGCGAGCGACCTCTGTCTCCTCGCCCTGTGTCGTGCCCGACTCGGCGATGCGGATCTCGCCGCGCAGCACGCTGCGGAAGCTGCCGCAGCCGATCCCAGGTGCCCTCTGCTGGGCCGTGCGGGAGCGGAGGTCGAGAGAGCGTCGACGCCGGGCGCACTAAGCTCCTTGCATGGAAGATGAGATCCAGCGCCTTCGCGCCGAGAACGCTGAGCTCCGACGCCTGCTGAACAAGCACCAGTGGTCGGGTCTGGCCCCGGTCGGAGCGTCGGGAGCGTGTCCCGAGTGCGCGGGTGTCGCTCCGCCGGCCGGCCGCGGGCATCGGCCGGGGTGCGCTCTGGCGGCGGCTCTCGCTGCAGCGGCAACCGCCTAGCAGCGCAACGCTAGCCTCGCTCGCGTAACCGGTCCGGCTCGGGCCGCGTTGTGCCGGGCGTGGGGCCGCCGTGATGCGGGTGAGGATGATCCTTCCCGCACTGACCGAGGCGACGAGTCCTTTCTTCCGGCCGATCAAGTACTCGCTGTTTCCACCGCTCGGCCTGGCCACGCTTGCCGGCTACCTGTCTGATGACGACCAGGTTGTCCTGTCCGACGAGCATGTCGAGAAGCTCGTGCTCGACGACGAACCGGACCTGGTCGTGATCCAGGTGTACATCACGTCTGCCCGCCGCGCGTACGAGATCGCGGACCTGTATCGATCGCGTGGCTCCTACGTCGTGCTGGGCGGCCTGCACGTCACTTCGCTACCGGATGAGGCGGCGCAGCACGCGGACACCATCTTCCTGGGCCCCGGCGAGGACACGTGGCCGCGCTTCCTCGAAGACCTCCGAGCGGGTCACCCGGCAGCGCGATACGCATCTGCGCAGCGGACCTTGTTTGGCGTGCCGCCGATCCGCCGCGACCTGATCAAGCGCCACCGCTACCTGGTGCCGAACTCGATCGTCGTGTCTCGCGGCTGTCCACACGTCTGCGACTTCTGCTACAAGGTCGCGTTCTTCAAGGGCGGCAAGCAGTTCTACACGCAGACGGTCGACGCCGCGCTGGCCGAGATCGACCGGCTGCCCGGGCGTCATCTCTACTTCCTGGACGACCACCTCTTCGGCAGCCCGCCCTTCGCCGAGGCCCTGTTCGACGGCATGACCGGGATGAACCGCCTCTGGCAGGCGGCGGGGACGGTGAAAGCGGTCCTGGAGCAGCCGCGCGTCATGGAGAAGGCAGTCGCATCCGGACTGCGCAGCCTGTTTGTCGGATTCGAGACCGTGAACAGCGACAACCTGCAGGAGCAGCGCAAGTACCAGAACATCGGGCGCGACTACGCCGCCGCGGTCAGGCGTCTCCACGACCTGGGCGTGATGGTGAACGGGAGCTTCGTGTTCGGGATGGACCACGACGGGCCGGACGTCTTCGCGCGAACAGTCGAGTGGGCGATCGAGCAGGGCATCGAGACGGCGACGTTCCACATCCTGACCCCGTACCCGGACACGGCGCTGCACACGCGGATGGAGGCCGAGGGCCGCATCCTTCACGCGGACTGGGATCTCTACGACACGCGCCACGTCGTCTTCAAGCCCGCGCGCCTCGGCGCCGCCGAGCTGGAAGCCGGTTACTGGCGGGCGTATCGCGATTTCTACCGCTGGGGTTCGATCCTTCGCGGCGCGTCTGCGAACGGCGACCTCCGCAACGGCCTGCGGCATTTCGCGTACGCCGCCGGCTGGAAGAAGTTCGAGCCACTCTGGGACCTGCTCATTCGGAGCCGCCAGGTGCTCCACGCGCTGCCGGTGCTCGAGGTGATACTTGGCGCGGGAAGAAATGCCGAGCGGCCGTATGAAGGCGATCGTCTACGACCACTACGGGCCGCCGAGCGTCCTGCGGATGGCGGAGGTCTCGCGCCCGGTCCCTGAGCGCGACCAGGTGCTCGTCAAAGTCCACGCCGCGACGGTAAATCGGCTCGACTGCCACACCCGTGAAGCGAACCGAAGCAACGGCGCGACCGTCTCCTTGCTGAGCCGTCTCGTCTCGGGCGTTCGCGCGCCGAGGCGACGGATCCTTGGGACCGAGTTTGCCGGCGAGGTCGTGGCCGCAGGCGACGCCGTCACCAAATTCAAAGTTGGCGATCGCGTCTTCGGCAACACCGGTCTCAAGTTCGGCGCTCACGCCGAGTACCTGAGCGCGCGAGAGTCATCGCGCATCGCGCCGATGCCTGAAGGCCGCAGCTTCGAAGAGGCGGCCCCGATGACGGACGGGGCCTTCAACGCGCTGTGGTCCCTGAAAGGGGCCAGGCTCCAGAGGGGCCAGACGGTTCTCATCTACGGAGCGTCGGGAGCGATCGGAAGCGCCGGCGTGCAGCTGGCGGCAAGGCATTTCGGCGCGGAGGTGACCGCCGTGTGCACCACCAAGAACCTCGAGCTCATGAAGTCGTTGGGTGCGGATCGAGTCATCGACTACACGCGCGAGGACTTCACCAAGAACGGCGAGACCTACGACGTGATCTTCGATGCCGTCGGCAAGCACTCATTCGCGCGAAGCAAGGGCTCACTCAAACGAGGCGGCGTCTTCCTGGCATGCGACGGGTTCGAAAATCTCTGGCTCACCCTGTGGACGTGGCGATTTGGAGACAAGAAAGTCGTGTTTCAGATTCCGCCTCAGTATCCGAGGCGGGACCTCCAGCTCCTCAAGGAGCTCGTGGAATCGGGGAAATATCAGCCGGTCATCGACCGCCGCTATCCGATGGAGGACGTCGTGCAGGCGACGGAGTACGTCGAAAGCCAGCAGAAGACCGGCAACGTCCTGCTGACCGTCGCTCAGTGATCGGGAGACGCCATCCACGCCGCGATCTGGGCGCGCGAGTTGAATCCCAGCTTGTTGAGGATGTTGCGGACATGGCTGTCGACCGTGCGCTCCGAGATGAACAGGCGCGCCCCGATCTGCTTGTTGCTCAGTCCGTCGGCGACCAGGCGGGCGACGTCGGACTCTCGCTTGCCGAGCGGACTCGCGGCCGCCCCGTCTGAAACCGCGGTCGCCGCCTGCCCGCGCTCACCCAGCGCCAGCGCGACCGCCGCGTCGCGGCCCAGGCGTTGGCCGGCCTGGAACTCCGATTCGAATTTCCTTGCGCCCAGCGTGGCCGACGCCGACTCTGTGGCCTGGTCGATGAGCGGCGCGAGGTAGGCGATGACGGCGGCGCCCGCCCCAAGGCGAACCGCGTCGGCGCCGCCGAGCAGCTGCGCCGCAAGGCGTGCCTGGTTGGAGGCGGCGGCCACGAAACCGAGCGCGTAAAGCAGCGCGTACTGGGCGACCCGGTCGTCGATCTGGTGCGCAATCTGCAGAGCATCCGCGAAGCGAGGCTTTGACGCCCGGAAGTCTCCCGCCAGCACATCGGCGTAGCCCAGGTTCATCGACATCATCTCGAGCGCGTAGAGGTCGGACGCCTCGCGGCTCAAACGGACGCCGTCCTCCGCCACCGTCCTGACCATCTCGACGTCGCCCTCGAAGAGGCCGCCCAGCGCCTCGGCCTGGAGCACCGCGATGGGAAGTGACGGGTCGGAGATGCCGTCCATCTCCACCCTGGCTTGCTCCAGGAACCGCCTGGCCGATTCGCGGTCGAGGGTCATTTTGGCCGCGATCGACGACATGCACAGCGCATGGCACAGCACGTCGCGCTGCCCGCTCTCTCGGGCGAGCGCAACAGCCCGCTCCAGGGCCGGCTGCGCTGCCGCCGGCTCGGACTGCAGGACGGCGAGGAAGCCGCGGATGAAGTAGGCCCACGCGTGCGTCTCCACGTTGCCGATTCCTTCCGGCAGGAGCTGGTCCAGCCACCGCACACCCTCGGTCGTCGCTCGCGTGATCCAGTACCAACCCGCGCCGACGGCAATGTCGATGCCCGCGGCAAAATCCTTGCGCTCGATGGCGTGGCGGAGGACGGCCCGGATGTTGTCGATCTCGAGGTCCATCCATCCCAGCCACTCGACGATCCGATATCTCGCCTGCGGCGCGGCTTGCAGGCATCTGAGGCGGTAATACTGGGTGCAGCTCTCTCCCAGCGCGTCGACCTCTCCGGCCTCGCGCAGCTTGAGGGCAGAGTACTCGCGCATCGTCTCGTGCAGGCGGTAGCTGGCGAGGCCGCGCGCGTCCTCTTTCATGACCAGCGACTTGTCGACGAGCGATGACAGCAGATCCAGCGTCTGCGCATCGGCGGCGCAAACCGACTCGACGTCCTCGAGCGTGAAGCGACCCGCGAACACGCACAGGCGTCGCAGCAGGGTGCGCTCCTGCGGGGTCAGGAGGTCATGGCTCCAGTCGATCGTCGTGCTCAGGGTCTGATGGCGCGGCAAGGCGGCGCGGCCACCGGCCGTCAGCAGACCGAAGCGATCCGTGAGCCGCTCGAGGATCTGCTCCACGCTCAGGACTCGGGTTCTCACGGCGGCAAGCTCGATGGCCAGCGGAAGGCCGTCGAGGCGCCGGCACAGGTCGGCCACCGCAGACTGGTTCGACGCCGTCAGCTCGAAGCTGCCAGACGCCGCCGCGGCGCGCGTCGTGAACAGCATGGCGGCCTCGTTCTGCAGCACCTGGGCGAGCGGCTCGGCCGCGTGTGCCTGAGGCAGCTCGAGCGGCGGGACCGGGATCAGGTGCTCACCCGGCGCGGAAAGCGGTTCGCGGCTGGTTGCGATCACATGCACGCCCGGCGCCCCCTTGACGACCTCGGTGACCACTCGGCTCGCGGCGTCGAGCACGTGCTCGCAGTTGTCCACCACCAGCAGGAGGTGTTTGTCCTTGAGGTATCCGAGCACGATGGCGAGGGGCTCGGTCGCGGTCTGGTCTCTCAGGTCGAGGGCGGCGGCGACGGCGTTGCTGACCAAGGCCGGATCGCGCACCTCGGCCAGCTCGACCAGCCACGCCCCCGCACCGAAGCCGCGGCCGAGCTCGGACGCCGCGCGGATCGCGAGCCTGGTCTTGCCGACGCCACCCGGCCCGACCAGGCTGACCAGGCGCGCCGCACCGAGCTTGGACCTGATCTCGCCGAGCTCACGGCGCCTGCCGACGAAGCTCGTTGCTTCGGCGGGCAGGTTGCCCTGGCGGCGGCTCGGCCTGGCCATGGTTGGAACTTAATACGCCGGCGAGGTACCCCGTGCGCGCCTCGCCCCACCTCCACGCAAGCCAGACGATGCTCGCGGTGGCCGCGATCTCGATCACGCTGAAGAACACGTAGAACGGCGCGGGGGTCTGCGCGAAGAGCGACAGCGTCTGGACGAGGGTCATGGTCACCCCCGCCACGATGTTGGCCCAGCGGTTCGCACGGTCCGCTATGACCCGGGAGAGCAGGACCATCGCGATAGGGATTTCGACCAGGACCGACGCGCCCAGCAAGAATCCTTGCGTCACCTCCATTCCTCCGACATTGCCGGCCAGGAACTTCTTCAAGAGGTCAGGGTCCATGAGCGTCACGACGTCGCAGTACAGGTAGTTCAGCGTCGCGAAGATCCACAGAGTCGATAGCTTCGTCCTCATGCCAGCTCTCCCTTCATCTCGCTCGCTGCGTGCCTGCCCTGCGTTTGCTTCCTGGTGCCGAAGACCAGCAGCCACAGCAGGAACGCAAGCTCGGCGAGCCCGCCGAGAATTCCGAAGTACACGGCGAGGGTGGAGTCGAACGTGGGCGACAGGTAGTCGGCCGCGACCCCGGCGATGTAGCCGCCGCACCCGATCGCCAGGAGCACGCCGAGCGCCCTGGGAAACATGTGCGAGCGGTAGACGAGATAGCCGAGCGGCAGAAGGTAGAGGCCGAAGAAGATCTGCGCGATCACGTAGCCCTGGTGCTGCATGTCCATCAGCAGCAGGACGAGACCCTGCGTTGCCTCGTGGCTCATGCCCGCCGTGTAGCCGGGCTGCGTCGCGACTAGCAGGGCCGCCACCTGGTTGAGCATGTTCAGCGCCTGGATTCCCACGCTGACCGCGTTGATGACGAGCATCGCCACCGCAACCCCGGGGTCGACCGACCTCAGGAGGCGATAAAGCACGAGCCCCACGCCGAGGAAGCAGACGAAGTCCACCAGGTCGGTGACGAAGCCGATGCGTAGCAGCGAGACGTGCCCGGCGACGTTCGCAGCTGTGGCGGCGGCGTCGCCCGCCACCCGCACGCTGGACCGTACGTACTCGCCGAAACCGCCTCCCACGCCGACCACCAGATAGAGCAGCCCCGCGATCCTCGCGAGAGTCCGATTCGAAGCCATGTCTCCCACCTTCCTCATAGTTTGCTTACGATGTAAGCTTACGCAGTAAGGTAACACTTACGCAGTAAGGTTGTCAAGCCGGGTGGAGACCGAAATGAACCGAACCGCTGAACCTCGGGTGCCTTTGAACAGGGAGCGCGTCTTGCGAGCGGCGCTCGCTCTGGCCGACGCGGGCGGCCTCGAGGGGGTGACGATGCGCCGGCTGGGCCAGGGGTTGGGCGTGGAGGCGATGTCGCTCTACAACCACGTGGCGAGCAAGGAAGACCTCCTCGACGGCCTCGTCGACATCGTGTTCGGGGAGATCGAGCTGCGGTGTGAGGCGGGCGACTGGAAGACCGCGATGCGGCAGCGGGCGATCTCGGCGCGGGACGTCCTCGCCCGACACCGGTGGGCGATCGGCCTGATGGAATCGCGGGTCCATCCAGGGCCGGCCAACCTGAAGCACCACGATTCGGTCCTGCAATGTCTACGCGAGGCCGGCTTCTCCGTCGAGATGGCGGCTCACGCCTACTCCGCGCTCGACAGCTATATCTACGGCTTCGCGCTGCAGCAGACGAGCCTGCCGTTCGACACGGGCGAGCAGGCCGCCGAGGTGGCGACCGCGATCCTGGCCCAGGCTCTCGCCGGGCAGTATCCGCACCTGGCGGAGATCGCCACCGAGCACGTCATGAAGCCGGGCTACAGCTACGCGGCGGAGTTCGAGTTCGGGCTCGACCTGCTCCTCGACGGCCTGGAGGCCCAGCGTTGAGCGGCCGGTCGCTGGGTCAAGGTTTGCGGGCTCGGATGTAGGCGCTGCCGATCTTGCCGTCAACTCCGGGCATCGACTCCGTCGCGTGTACATCGAAGTCCACATCGTCGAACCCTGCGCCGACCAGCGCCTGGCGGTAGTCGTCGATGGGAATCGTCCCGGACAGACATCCAGCCCACTGATCGAGCGACTTCTTCAGGGCCGGCTCGAGCGGCTCGAGCTCGACCATGTCGGCGACGGCCAGCCGGCCGCCTGGGCGGAGCAGCCGGAACGCCTCCCTGATCACCGCGCCCTTGTCTTCCGCAAGGTTGATGACGCAGTTCGAGATCACGACGTCGACCGATGAGTCGGGCAAAGGGACGTTCTCGATCGTGCCCCTGAGAAAGGTCGCGTTGCTCACGCCGGCTCGCTCTTTGTTGGCGTTGGCCAGGGCGAGCATCTCGTCCGTCATGTCGACCCCGTACGCATGGCCGAAGGGCGACACGCGGCGGGCGGAGATGAGCACGTCCAGCCCGGCGCCGGAGCCGAGGTCGAGCACGACCTGTCCTGGCTCCAGCCGGGCGAGGAGCGTCGGGTTGCCGCAACCAAGGCTCACCGACTCGGTCAGGCCGAGGTCTTTGAGGTCGTTGACGGGATAGGTCCCGCTGCAGCCGCAGTCCGGTCCATCTGCCTGGCAGCAGCCCTGAAGCGCAGCTCCATCTGGCGTGTTGATCACCGACAGCTGCCTGGCCACGTCGGCGTAGCGAGAGCGGACGGCCTCTCTTATCTCACTCATTTGATTCGGACTCCTTCCATCGAAAACTGTCGATGGGTGCATCCTATCACGAGCCATCGACGATTGTCTATGGGTTGTGTATGATGGCGTCGATGGCACTGCGCGAGCTAACCGTGGTCCGGCAGCGTGGCGAGTGCTGCGCTCTGCCCGCCGTCGACTCCGATTGGGCCGAGCAGACGGCGATCCTGATGAAGGCGCTAGCCGATCCGACCCGCCTGACCATGGTCGCGGCATTGTGGAAGGCGAAGGCACCGATCTGCATCTGTGACTTCACCGCCGATCTCGAGCTGACCCAGCCGACGATCTCCCACCACATGGCGAAGCTGAAGGAGGCAGGCCTGGTCGAAGCCGAGAAGGACGGAATCTGGATGTACTACCGGCTTCGCCACGACATCGCGCCGCAAACGCGGAGGCTCCTGTCCGACCTGATTCCTCGAGACAGATAGCGCCCGGACCACTATCGACGGAGCCGCGGCGGGCCACCGGCTAGATTGAATCGATCACGCCGCGACTTGCGACAAACGGAGGGAGTCGAGATATGCAGATCACCCGAAATGGCCTCCAGACGATGCCTGGCCCGAGCGAGTGGTTCACCGGCGCGGTCTATCTGGATGCGGTCGCGGCGCCGTCTGGCGTCTCGCGGCTGAGCGCCACCAGCGTCCACTTCACGCCGGGCGCGCGCACGGCGTGGCACACGCACCCAAACGGCCAGACGATCTTCGTCCTCGAAGGCGTCGGCCTGGCGCAGCGACGCGGCGGTCCAATCGAGGTCATCCGCCCCGGCGATCGAGTGTTCTTCGAACCCGACGAACACCACTGGCACGGCGCCACGCCGGCTCGGTTCATGACTCACATCGCGATGATGGACGTCGACGACAAGGGGAACAACGCGACGTGGGGCGACCACGTCAGCGACGCTGAATATTCCGCGGCGCCAGGCGTCGACGAACGGTAGAGAGTGGCGCGCTTGCAGATTCGAGAGCTGGGCAGGGAGACCTGGCCCGACTTCGCCCGGATCGTGGAAAAGCACAACGGCGTTTGGAGTGGTTGCTGGTGCGTCGCCTTTCACGCGAGGTCCGGCGAGCCTGACACGGCCGCATCAAACAGGGCGTACAAGGAGAAGCTCGTCTGGGCCAATCAGTCGCACTCGGCGCTCGTCTACGAGGGGGACGATGTCGTCGGCTGGTGTCAGTTCGGACCGCCGACCGAGCTTCCAGCTCGGATGGGCCGGCTGAGTAAGTTGGGGGTCGATCCGCCCGACTGGAGGATCACCTGCTTCTTCGTCGACCGAAACCGGAGGAGGCAGGGAGTTGCGGAAGCCGCGCTGGCAGGCGCACTTCGCATCATCGCGGCAAGCGGCGGCGGGACGGTGGACGGCTATCCGATCGCGACCAGAGGCAGGCCCTACTCGAATTCGTTCCTGTGGGCCGGCGTCGAGTCGATGTTCGCCGACGCGGGATTCCGACCGATCCTCTCGCTGGGAAAGAGCAAGCTGGTCATGCGAAAAGTGGTTCGCCGCCGAGCACCGGCCGGTGTGGCGATGAAGAGCCGGCCCGAGGCAAAGAGACCCCAGGCCGGCGCCTCGACTAGCTAATCGACAGTCCCGTTATCGCCGTTCTGCGCCCCGTCCGACTCGTCGGACCCGACGGGTAGGAAATAGCGCCGCAGCTCCCAGCGGGCCACCTTCTGGCCGACGCTGAGACCTGTCTCCACCGAGCCGCGGAAGTGGTATCCCACCCAGACCCGCGCGTTGATCATCTCCCGATGCAGGTCCTTCACGGTGTTGAAATGTCGGGTGGTCGTCAGGGCGTTGGCGCCTCCCTGAGCACCCCAGATGTCGACGTTGATCCGCCGCGTCCCACCGGCTGCGGCAAGGACCTCACCAACGGCCCCAGTGTTGCAGCCGTGGCCTGATGGGTATTCAGGATGCTGCGGCGTGGCCGTCAGCGCGGTCCAGGTGGGGTCTGACCCCGCCCGCATGGCCGTGATCGGGCGCCAGAATTGATACGTGTACTTGGAATCCCAGCAGCTGATGATGGCGTCGCTGCCGATCACGTTGCCCATCGCCAGGAGGCGGGCGGTGTCCACAAGGTCCATGCCGTGGGCGACCGCGAAATCCCGGTAGGTCTGGTTGTTCTGGGCCGCGACATACGCCAGCCAGAAGTAGGCCACCGCCGTCTGGTCGGCAGTGCGGAGCGTGCTGTTCGCAGCGCCGTAGAGCCTGACCTCGTTGAGATCTTCCACGTACTCCTTGCTGGTCAGCGAGGGCGGGGGCGCGGCCCGGAACTGTGACGCGCTCTGCAGCAGGAAGGGCCGCATGAAGGCCAGCTGAGGGGACACCGGGGCCTGCGGCGCGGGAGGCGGCGCGAACACCCAGAGGCCGGGCGGGCAGCCAACCGTGCACTGGCCGTACGGAGTCGTGATCACCGCGCTGTGCCCGTCGCCCGCGCGGAAGGCGACCAGGTCATCCGACGCTGCCTTGCCCACGGCTATGCCGGCTGCCTTTCCCGCATCGGGTAGCGCGGCCAGCGAAACGTCGTATTTCCCCTTCAACACCAGCCCGGGATCGCCCAGGAACGCGACCAGGGTGTTGTAAGCGGCGGCAACGACAGCCGCCTCCACCGATGCGCCTTCGCTGTCGGCATTGAAGTCGTGGTATGGCACGTAGCGTCCATCGATCTTCGTGACAGCGTCGTAGACCGCCGCCTGTGCGTACGCCATGTACACCGGACCCTCTGCCTGGGACTTCGCCGGTACGGCGGCGCGCAAGGCGGTCACCGCGTTGATGTTCCAGTCCATGACGACCTTCGGCGACTGGAAAGAGTCCGCAGCGCGCGCTCCTGTGCCGCCGGTGGCGACGGCCGCCGCCAACACTGCAATCACCAGAGCGCTGCCCAAAACATCGTGCCGCATGGCACGCCAGCGGTGGACCACTCGATTCATCGCGTCCTCCCTGCGAAAGCCTGATGGCGGGGGCAATGGGCCGTGAGAAGAGCCAATCGAAGGCATCTCCCCTGCATAGACACGTAATAAGGCCCGCGATTTGTTGCAGCCGGCTGCAAAACGGTCCAGCAGGGCGGGATCGCAGGGTGAGACTGGACGACCGGCTGGATACGAGTGATCAATGGATGCAATTTCCCATTCGCGTTTTGGTGGCGATGCTGGGTTTGCTTGTTTTCATGTGTGCGGGTGGCTGCGGGCAGGCGGGTTCCGGAAACGCCTCGCCACCAGCAACGAGGACGCCGGGTCCAGACGCTGCGGCAGCTCGCTATCGGGCGACCATCGACGCGGACATGCGGTTGATCGGCCGAGCGTATGACAGGCCGACCTGCACGACACGCGAACTCTGCGTCCAGTACCTGACTCAGGTCAAAGGTGCGACCGAAACTCTCATCGCGGACCTCAACTCGGTTTCGCCTCCGCCGGGGCTGACGGTGCCAGCGGAACGGGTCGGGATGGCAGCGCAACGATTCCTGGACGATGTGAACACCGCGATCTCGGCCGCGGGCCAACCGGCGGGCGACTATCAGAGCGCCGCCGGTCGACCAAACTCACACGACGTCGACCTCGCGGTGGCTGAGTTGGTCTGCTGGCCGGCCCAGCCGGTCAACGCGGGAGGTGAGGGCGACTACAGTTGCGGTTGAGGCAAAGCTCGAAGCAAATCCTGGCAGTCCGCCCACAGCTTCTGGCGAGTGCGGCTGCGGGCAACGAGGCTGCCCTCAACGAACTCTTTAGACCGCTACTCGTGCCCGCGTATAGGTTGGCGTTCATGATGCTCCGAGACCGTACGGCGGCCGAAGATGCCGTCCAGGAGGCCGCGCTCAGGTGCTGGCGGAAGCTGCCGAGGCTGAGCGCCGATCGGGATCCGCTGCCATGGTTTCTGGGGTTCGTCGCCAACGAGTGTCGGAACGCGCGGCGCTCGCGATGGCGCTCGCGAGTGATGCTAGGGGTCGACGACACGCTGGTCGCAGCAAGCGGTGATTGGGGCGGGGATCCTGATCTCCTTCAGGCGCTGACTCGTTTGAGGCATCGCGACCGCCTCGTGGTGCTCATGTTCTATTACCTCGACATGCCGCTCGAGGACATCGCCGCCGGCACCGGTTCGAAAACCGGCGCGGTCCGAAGCCGCCTGTACCGAGCGGTCAAGCGGCTCAGGAGTCAGCTCGGCGCCGAGGACTTGAGCCATGAGTGAAGAGCGGCTGGAGAACCGCCTCCGCCGACTGCCGACCTTGCAGGTGCCGCCGTCCCCGTGGCTCGAGGATCGCATCATGTCGGCGATCGGCACGGAGGCTGCAAAACTTCAAGCCGACGACCCTCGGCGCGGCATGAGACTCTCTTTGGCGGCCTTCGCGGCGGTGGTCATCGCGGCATTGTTGGTTGGGCTGCTCATCGGGTCGCGGCTTGGTGCGCAGCAGGCGGCCCCCGCTACAGGTCCGAGCCGGGACGCCAACGTCGTCCGGTACCGCGCGACGGTGGACGCCGACATGCGTGCGATCAACAACCAATACGTCAACGGTAGATGCGATACACGGGCAAACTGTCTTGCCAGCCTCTTGCGCACCCGCGCCGCAGCTGAGCAGCTGAGGGCTGAGATCGCAGCCATTGTTGCGCCGAAGCCTGTCAGCAGCATCGCCGCCAGGGTGGCAGCCGCAGATACTCAGTTCATCGCGCAGCTCGACGAGGCAACAGCTGTGGTGGGTCAGCTGAACAGCGACTTTGTTACTGCCGGAGCCACACCTGACATCACCGGTCTGGAGCTCGCCGTGGCGGAGCTGGACTGCTGGCCAGCCGCCGCGGTCGTGGGAGACCACGGAACAAGCTGTTCATGAAGTAGGTCGCCGACAATGGGGTGACAAAGCACCTTCACGGCGCCGGCCGCCGTTCAGAAGGCTGTCTCCTCCACGCCCCACACCCCCGCGACCGCGAAGCCGCGCACCATCACCGCCCAGACCGCGGAGAGGACGACCACCAGCAGCAGCGCAAGAAGCCATGGGACCGGTCGGGCCCAGCCGATGAGCACGCTCACCAACGCCCCGACAACCGTCGAGATCAAGAGGGATCGGTGGAGCGGTGCGAGCGAGTCCGCATCGGCGAGCGCTCGCCAGGTCGGGATCAGGAAAACAAGGCCCACGGCCACCGCACCCGACAGCAGCCACGAGGTGGCTGCGGGCGTGCTGCCGTCATCCGCGTGCTCGATGAGGCTGACCATCCCGGCGCCGGCGGCAGCTATCGCCAGCGTGATCGGATAGTGGCTCAGGATCCAGCTCGCTAGGGCGCCACCATCCGGCTTCGGCAGCCTGCCGCCGACGACGTCGAAGTAGATCCACCAGAGACCAAAGCCGATCACCAACGCGATCATGCCCGTCGCAATCGTCGCGACATGGGGCCTGGACTGCGACAGCCCGTCGACCACACCGAACACAACCTCGCCCAGGACGATGATGGTGATCGTGCCGAAGCGCTCGACGAGCGAATCGGTTGGCGTCATGCCTTGGCCGAGACCGATTCGGGAGCGCCCGAAGAGCGACAGCAAAATGATCCACGACACGGTGAAGACCACCCACACGGCTAGGCGCAGCTCGTCGGGCAGGAAAGCGGTGATACAGATCACGACGACTGAGACGACCATCGCCACCACGTAGCGGCCCGTGTCGCCGAGGAACTCTGGGCGCACGACCGCGTCCCGGCGCCGGACTTCGATCCACAGCCAGGTCATCACGAGCAGGAAGGCCGTATACGCGATGGCGAAACCAGATCCGCTGCTGCCGTGTGCGTCGGCCGCGTACGTCGCGAGGATCGCGAGGATGCCGATCTGCAGAAAGAAGTACGTGCGCGTTCGCCCGTCGCTGCGACCGTGCAGCTCGAGGTACAGGGAGCCGTTGGCCCAGGCGATCCAGGTCAGCGAGAAGATGGCCGCGAACTCGATGAGCCCGCCGGCCGAGACATGGGCGGCTAGATGGTTGCCCGCCTGTGCAATGACGGCCGCGTAGACCAGGTCGTAAAGGAGCTCCAGCGGGCTGACGCGGCGGTCGACGATGGTTTCGCCGTGCGCTCGGGGCGGGCGCCAGAACCAGGATTTGAAGACCTGTTTGGCCCGACCTGTCGCAGGATTTGAGGGAGCCGCACGGCCTGGGAGGGCCTCGTCTGGCACGAGATATGTTTACAGAAGACAGGCCGACGACCAGCGCGACCGGTCACGGCTGGCGCTGCAGTGCTGGGTGGAGACGTCTCGACGGCCCGAGCGGTACCGCTACATTTCCCGTCCAATGGAATCGGCCGCGCGGGCGCGCACGGTCATCATCGTCGAGGGGGAGAGCGACAAGGTCGCCCTCGAGACGCTCGCGCAGCGGCGCGGCCTGGCCCTCGCGAGCGCAGGCGTCGAGATCATGGCCATCGGCGGCGCGCACGCGATCGGCCGCCTCGTCCTCGCGCTGCGCCGTGAGCGTCCCGAGGTCGTCCTGCGCGGCCTCTCCGACGAGCGCGAAGAGCCCAACTTCCGGCGAGCCCTCGAGCGCGCCGGCTTCGGCCGCGACCTGGACAGCGCCGGCCTCGAGCGGGTCATCGAGGCGCAGGGTGAGCTTCCATCGCTGCGCCGCCTGCAAGCGCAGCCCGCTCAGCGCGGACGCAGCTCGATCCAGCACCTGCGCCGTTTCATCAGCACCCGCTCGGGCCGCAGGGCGCAGTACGCCCGGGCGATGGTGCTCGCATTGGACCTGAACCGCATGCCGCGTCCGCTCGACGCGGTGCTCGGTTCGTGAATGACGCTTGCCCAGCCCTTCAACTGAGTCGACAATGCTCGCGTGATCAAGACCGCGTTCACTGAGCTGCTCGGCATTGAGCACCCGATCGCCCTGGCCGGCATGAGCGGCTTCGGGTCACCCGAGCTGGTCGCCGCCGTAAGCAACGCCGGCGGTCTGGGTATCCTCGGCGCGACGGACTCTGAGGGCGCCACGATTCGAGAACTGGTCGGCGCCATTCGCGAGATGACAAGGCGACCGTTCGGGGTCAACCTGCTCCTCCACGGCGCTGATGACGAGCAGATGCAGGCAGTGCTCGAGGCGCGTCCAGCAGTACTGTCGACCGCCTGGCCGCGAGACGATCAGGACCTCGCAGCTATCTTCGCCAGTGCCCACGAGCGCGGCATCAAAGTGCTGCACATGGTGCCGACGGCAGCCGACGCCGCGGCAGCGGCGGCGGCCGGCGCGGACGTGATCGTGGCCCAGGGCACCGACGGCGGCGGTCACATCGGGCTTGTGGGGACCGCCGTCATCGTGCCCATGGTCGCGAATGTGGTCGCACCCACCCCGGTCCTGGCAGCCGGGGGAATCGCCGATGGCCGCGGTCTGGCGGCCATGCTTGCGTTGGGCGCCGAAGGTGTTCTGGTCGGAACACGATTCCTTGCTACCACCGAGTCGCCGCTCCACGAGGCTTTCAAGAAGCTCATCGTCGATAGCGATGGCACCGACACGATCGTCACCGATCTCGCCGACGTCATGCTCGGCGTTGATTGGCCGGGCGCTGTCGATCGGATCGTGCGAAATCGAGCCGTAGAACGCTGGCTTGGGCGCACCAACGAACTCCGCCGGCAACGTGATGAGGTCGTCGCCGCGATGCGTGAGGCCCGCCGGGTCGGCGACGCCGACGAGGCGATCGTCTATTTCGGTCAGTCCGCGGCGCTGATCCGCGAGGTCATGCCCGCCGGCGACGTGATGGCTCAGATGATCCGGGAAGCGGTGTCGATCCTTCGCGAGCGACTGCCCAGCCTGGTTGTCGATTAGACGGGTCCGCGACTCGTCGGGCTCAAACGGCCGCTATTTCCCGATCATCGCCTCGGTGGCCTTGATGATCACGGTAACCCTGTCCCCGACCTTCAGCTTCAGCCGCTTGAGCGATCCGTCGGTGATCGCTGCAACAACCTTGCCGGCATTGATCTTGACCTCGACCTCGGCCATGACGGCCCCTGACCTGGTGCGGACGACCCGACCCTTCAGCTGATTGCGAGCGCTTAGTTGCATGCCTTTCTCCTGAGTTCAAGCCGGATAGACGCCAACGTCGGTGGATTTGAACGAGAGCCATACCTCTCCTCCTTCGACCAGATTCAGCTCCTTCAGGGCCGCGGGGGTCACCTCCGCGACCAGAGGAACTTCGCCATCGATCCGAACCCGCACGCGAGCGCCCAGCAGCTCGATGCTTGCGGCTCGGCCGGACCACACATTGCGTGGACTGCCTTCCGGCTGATTCCGATGAATGGCGACGGCCCGCGGGTGAACCACGGCGAACACGCTGCCAAGCTCTGCGCCCGCGGCTGCGACCACCGGACCGCTCGCCAGCTTGATCGACCCATGGTCAGCTTGTCCGCGAAGCAGGTTGACTCCTACAAGGTCCGCCACGTACTGCGACCTCGGATGTTGGGTGACCTCTTCCGCCGCCCCGGTCTGGACGAGGTGCCCGTTCTCCATGACGATCAGGCGATCCGCAAGGGCCAGTGCCTCCAGCGGGTCATGCGTGACCAGCAGCCGGATGCCCTGAAAAGATCCGAGGTGCTGCTTCAGATCGCGTCGCACCTCAGCCCGGGTTGTGACGTCGAGAGCAGAGAGCGGCTCATCGAGAAGGAGCAGACGCGGGTCCGGGGCCAGGGCACGGGCGAGCGCAACCCGCTGGCGTTGACCTCCCGAAAGCTGGGACGGCTTCGCGCGGGCATAGCTCTTCAGGCCAACCCGGTCCAACCACTGGAGTGCCTTGTCGGCTGCAGCCCGACGGGGCGCGTCGCGCGAGCGGAGGCCGAACGCGACGTTGTCCAGGACGGTGAGATGGGGGAACAAGAGGTAATCCTGAAAGACGAAACCGATCGGCCGCCGTTCCGTCGGGACGTATTGACCGCTGGCGGTGTCTTCCAGAACCTGGCCGTCCAGCGCCACGCGGCCTGAGCGAAACGGCACGAGGCCTGCAATCGCCCGAAGAAGAGTTGTCTTGCCTGCCCCGTTCGGGCCAAGCAAGGCGACGACCGCGTGCTGATCGATGGCGATCTCCATGTCGAGATCGAGTCGGCCGAGCGTGAGCCGGATGGACGCTTCAAGGCTCACGCCGATCCGAGCCAGCGGTCCCTGAGTCCAACCAGCACCACCAGCGAGACCAGCAGCAGCACAAGGCTCAGGATGAACGAAGCTTCCTGGTTGGTTTCGAGCAACAGGTAGACAGCGAGGGGCATCGTCTGCGTGACACCCGGAAAGTTGCCCGCAAACGTGATCGTCGCGCCAAACTCGCCGAGCGCGCGGGCCCAGCAAAGGACGGCGCCCGCAAACAGGGACGGTCCGATGAGCGGCAGAGTGACCCGTGTGAACACGCGCCATCGGCTCGCGCCAAGGGCGCGCGCCGCCTCTTCATAACGGGGATCCATCGAACGCAGGCCCGCCTCGACCGTGAGGATGAGGAATGGCATGGCCACGAATGTCTCTGCCATCACGACTCCAGCGGTCGTGAAAGGCAGCGTGATGCCAAAGGTGCTGTCGAGCCACGATCCGAAAAGGCCACGCCTCCCGAAGGCCAGCAAGAGGGCGATGCCCCCCACGACCGGGGGAAGCACCATCGGCAGCGTGGTCAAGGCCCGAAGCAAATCGCGGCCGGGAAACTGCACCCGGGCGTACATCCAGGCCAGGGGCACTCCTAGGACCAGCCCGAGTGCGGTCGCGGACAGCGACGCGAGCAAAGACAGCTTTAGCGCCTCGACTGTCTCTGGCGCGGTGAGGGCTTTGACCGCGTCGCGCCAGGGCGACCGGACGATAAGTCCGAGCAGCGGCAGGATGAAGAAGGCTGCCCCGATCGCCGCCGGCAAGAGGACGACGATCGGGACGCGCTCTCGCCTCACGTGATTGTCAGCTCGCTGAGAGAAAGCCGAATGTCGCCAGAGTCGACTGGCCGGTTGACGAGAGGACGTAGTCGATGAACGCGTTCGCGGCGTCCGAGTATTTGGTGCCCTTGACCGCGACGATTGGATAGGTCGCGATCACGTTGTTGGCGGCCGGGATCTGAACGCCCTGCACCTTGCTCCCTGCCGCCTGGATGTCGGTGGTGTAGACGATGCCGGCGTCGGCCTCGCCGAGCTCGATCTTGCTGATCACTGCGGTAACGCTGGTCTCGAGGCTCTTTGGAGTGACCTTGACGCCCGCCATCGCCAGGGCTTGAAGCGAATACTTGCCGGCCGGTACGGTGGGGGCCTCAGTGATGTAGATCACGCCCGGCTTCGCGAGATCTGCCAGCCCCATGATGCCTTTTGGATTCCCGGGCGCGACCACGATCTCGAGCTGGTTGCGAGCGAAAACCCTGGATGAGCCACTCGTATAGCCGTCGGTCGTCAGCTTGTCCATGTTGGTCGTGTCGGCCGATGCAAAGACGTCAGCTGGTGCACCTTGTTCGATCTGGGTGACCAGCGTTGGAGTGCCGGCGAAGTTGAAGTTCACGCCGACCCCAGGCTGAGCCTGATGAAACGCAATCCCCAGAGCGTTGAAGGACGCGGTCAACGATGCCGCCGCAAAGACGTTGATGTAGCCACCAAGGGAGCTGGATGACGATGAGATCGATGCTGAGCCTCCGGTGGCTCCGCAGGCGGCAAGCAACACGACGGACACCAGCCCGACAATGCGATTACGCACCGACCCTCCCTCAGCCCCGCGGCAGCTCAATCCCGACATTGGTTGCCTTGACCGACGCGACGGCAACGACCCCTGCTTTGAGCCCCAGCTCGTCGACGGATTCCCGCGTGATGAGCGACACGATCCGATATGGACCGGCCTGCATCTCCACCTGAGCGGCGACGCCGTCCTTGATGACTCGGGTGACGATGCCCACGAAACGGTTGCGAGCTGACTCGCTCATCGCCGCCGGAGGATCCTGGCGCGGTAGAGCGGCCATGTAGCGGGCGAGGGCCGCGCCATCGATCTGCCGCTGCCCGCCCGCCGATCGGCCTGTCTTGATGTGGCCGGAATCGATCAGCCGCCTTACCGTGTCCGGGCTGACCCGGAGAAGGTCGGCCGCCTGTCCGATCCTCAGGTGAGTTCGCATCGCTCGCACAATAGCAAATGCGGGATCTGGGGGCCGTGGGAGCCGATCAGCGAGGTGTTGGTGCGATTACCTCGTATCTGCGAGCTTCGAAGTAGCGGTCAGCTCGTTGAGCTTTCGCATCGTGTTCGCGCTGCGGATGGTGATCTTCTTGAAGAGGGGCGTTCCCATCATTCTGTTCATGTGGCTCCTGCCCACGTTGTCGCGGTCGACGCGCCAGATGACGGCTCCCGGCGTGTACTTGAGTTCATCGACGCCGGGCTTGATCGGGAGGCGGTCCACGATGCCGCGACCGTCAAGCTCCTTCCACAGCAGCAGGACATAGGTCCGCATCGTCTTGTCGTCGACCCAGTTCCGCGGAATCGCGTCGACCATCTTCTTCAGGGCCTTGTGGTCCGTGACAAGCACCTTGATCGCCATGCCCGTGTGCTTCTCGAGCGCCTTCTCGATCCGCGCCGTGAGCCGTTGGGCGTCCGTGGGTCGGGTCGAGAAGATGACGTTGCCCGAGTTGATGTAGGTGCGTACATCTGAGAGCCCGAGGGCGACCAGCGCTTCTTTGATGGCCGCCATCGAGACGATGCTGTTGCCCCCGACGTTCACGCCCCTCAGAAAAGCCACGTAGGTCATCGACGCTGAGTTTGACTCCAGGCGTCAGGAGGGGCGCTTTTCCTTTGCCACCGGCTTCAGATCGCCCTTCAGCGCGTCCTCATACGCGGCCCACAGCACCCCGTACGCCGCCACCAGGCCTTCGGGGCGGGGCTGGCTCAGGGCAGCCTCGAAGCGCTGTGTGTACGGATGGTCGCCGAGCTCATCTCGCAGCAAGGCCTGAGTCTGCGCCTCCCATTTCGACGCCGACGCCAGGTCCTTGCGCTTCTCGATCATCAGCCGGCCCCGATTCATCATCTCCTCCAGGCGCGAGACGAAACCGTGCCGGTCGAATCCGTTCGGCGCGCGGGGCGGGCCCTCGTGGCTGACGGTCTTGTATTGGACCGGGTGGCCGTATGACGGGGCCGACGCGGAGGGGCGCCAGCCGGCGGCAGCGCGCTGTCTGTCGTATGCCGCGCGCTTGGTGCTGTTGGTCAGAACGTCGTGCGCCAGGTTGATCAACCTCGCATGCTCGAGCGCGTCGGGATGATTGCGACGGTCAGGGTGCCAGTACCTGAGCTGCCTGCGCCAGGCCGCGTGCAGCTCCGTCTCGGTTGCGTCTGGCGGGACGCCGAGCACGAAGTAGTAGTCGGCCAACGGACGGCGGTCGTTGGGCGCGGCCGCACCTCCTTCGTGTCACGCGTGGATCTGGGCTGTCGAAACCGCAGTCTCGCACGGCGGCCGGGGCTTGTGGCAAGCCCCATATCCGGTGGGATAATTGTTGTGGGGACAGCCGTTGTCGGCTGATTCTTGCTCGCCTCCCAGCCGGTCCAGATTGTCGCGGCTGTTGTGGGCCATCATGGCGAAGGTGCGCGTCGCGACCTGGAACGTGAACTCGGTGAAGCAGCGGATACCCCGATTGCTGCCCTGGCTCGACGAGCGGCAACCGGACGTGCTCTGCCTGCAGGAGACCAAGCTCACCGACGAGGCGTTCATGGACGCGCTCGGCGCCGCCCTGGGCGGACGCGGCTACAAGATCGCGCACCACGGCGAGGCTCAGTGGAACGGGGTGGCCATCCTTTCTCGGACCGGCCTCGATGACGTGCAGGTCGGTATCCCGGGTGGACCGGGGTTCCCTCACAAGGAGGCACGCGCGATCGCGGCCACCTGCGGCGGGGTTCGGGTGCACTCGGTTTACGTGCCCAACGGCCGCGTCCCCGACTCCGAGCACTACCACTACAAGCTGGCCTGGCTGGCGGCCCTCGACCGGCTGCTTCAGGCCGGCCCCGCGGCGCGGATGGTCTGCGGGGACATGAACATCGCTCCCACCGACGCCGACGTCTTCGATCCCGACGCCTACCGCGGCCAGACCCATGTCACGCCGCCCGAACGGTCGGCGTTGGCGCAGCTGGCCGGGCATGGCCTGCACGACGTGGTCCGCGAGCGCTGGCCGGCCTCGCGCGTCTTTACCTATTGGGACTACAGGGCGGGCATGTTTCACCAGGACCTCGGCATGAGGATCGACCTGGTTCTGGCCAGCGACGCTGTGGAGGCGCGGGTGCGGGCGGCCTGGGTCGACCGCCAAGCGCGCAAGGGCAGCGGGCCGAGCGACCACGCGCCGGTGATCGTCGACCTCGATGAGGCCCCCGATGGCGACATCGGCCCCGTCGTGCCGCCCCCGTCCGCCCCGGTGATCCGCCGGGGCGAGGTCAAGCTGCCGCAGGCGCCCTAGTCGCTGGAGGTCGCCGGTGCAGATAGCGGGCCGCGAGGTCCAGATCACCAACCGGGACAAGGTCTTCTTCCCGGTTGCCGGGTACACCAAAGGCGACCTCCTCGACTACTACCTGGCCGTTGCCGAGGGAGCTTTGCGGGGCGTCGCCAACCGCCCGATGGCGCTCAAGCGCTTCGTCCACGGCGCGGATGGCGAGGCTTTCTTCCAGAAGCGAGCGCCGGCGAACCGCCCGCCCTGGATCGAGACGGCGGTGCTCAGCTTTCCTTCGGGGCGAACTGCGGAAGAGATCGTCGTCCGCGACGCCGCCCAGCTGGCCTGGGTGATCAACCTGGGTTGCATCGACCTCAACCCACACCCCGTGCGCAGTGACGATCTCGATCATCCCGACGAGCTGCGGATTGACCTCGACCCGATGCCGGGAGTGCCGTGGTCGCAGGTCCGCGAGGTGGCGCTTGTGGCGAAGGGCGTGCTCGATGACATGGGCCTGACCGGCTGGCCCAAGACCTCGGGATCGCGGGGCATGCACATCTACTGCCGGATCGAGCGCCGCTGGACTCATCCCGAGGTGCGACGGGCGGCGGTGGCATTCGCGCGTGAGGTCGAGCGGCGGGCGCCCGCTATCGCCACCTCGAAGTGGTGGAAGGAGGAGCGCCACGGCGTCTTCCTCGACTACAACCAGAACGCCAAGGACCGCACTATCGCCTCTGCCTATTCGGTCCGGCCGACGTCCGACGCCCGCGTCTCGACGCCGCTCCGCTGGGACGAGGTACCCGACTGCGAGCCCGAGGCTTTCACGCTGGCGACGGTGCCGGCTCGATTCGCAGCCATCGGCGATCCGGGAGCGGGGATCGATGCCGCGGTGGGGTCGCTCGAAGCCTTGTTGGAGCTTGCCGCACGACAGGAGGCGGCCGGGTTGCCCGACCGACGCGCCCTGGCCTCCAAACTATCCGCGGCAACCGGGGGAGGCGCCCCGGGTCCAACCCTCACGGGCCCGCCGCAGCACTGGAGCCGTCCCGCCCGCCGCTCCCGGCAAGGAGACCGGACCGACCGGCCGCCGCCGGACCACCGTGCCGCTGGTCGAGATCGCGCGCGCCCGGACGGAGAAGGAGGCGCGGGAGGGGCTCGAACGCTGGAAGTCGCGCCACCCCGAGGTGGGTCCCCACCTCGAACCGACCGACATCCTGGTCGACGCGATGCGCGGCCGCAGTTCGGCGTGGTATCGAATCCGGGTCAACCTCACGCACGTCCCGCAGGAGCAGCGCCCGCCTCAGGAGCCGCTCGAGGTCGACTACGACCCGTGGGCCGCCTACCGCGGCCGGCCGTGAGGGAGCACGCAGAAGCCCGGTCATCTCACCTCAAACGGACCTGCTGCCCAAACACCGAGCTCCTGAGGCTTCGTCTGCGTCAGGTCGAGCCGGCCGCAGCCGAACGCGTAGATGCCTTTGCCCACCGTCGTCGTGAGGTCTACCGCGAGACCTGAATCCGCCTGCGCGTGGCTGATTCCCGGCAGCCAGTCCGGTGGACCAAGTGAGTGAATCCCCTGGATTTCGCGATCCCGATCCCGATCGGTCCAATCGACAAAGTCCTGAAACGTGTGGCCAGATTCGAGTCGCCCGAGGCCCAGGAAGAATGTGTTCTTTGTTTGGTTTGCAAGGTGCGCGATGAGCCGGCCTACAGGAACCTGGCCCGGCCCGTCGTAGCGGCATCCAGTCTCGCTGAGCGTGACCGTAACTGTCGTCGAGGCTGCGCTCGGGCTCGGACTCGGCGCGACGGCGGCCTGGCCGCCACACGCCGCGCCGCAAGTAACAAGCGCAACGGCCAGGACCGTGATCCGGACGAGGCGTGAATCTCGCATCGGACTAAGCCCTTGCCCAGTTGTTCGTCGATGGGTCAAAGATCCATGTGTCGTTCTGGAAGTGGCGCGGATCCACCCCGCCGCCGAACATCACGACATGGCCGCTTTCGCTGTCGTAGGTTCCGGGATTCGTGCCCAGGCCGACCACGAAGTGATAGCCGCGGGCAGGCGGCGACTTGGTCGCAGTCGCGACAGGGGTCGGAGTCGACGTGGAGCAGGCCAACGTTATCGCCAACGCAACGAGCAATCCGGCGAAGGATCGAAGCTGCACACCTACATGCGGGCAGTGAAGGGCACTACCAGAGCGGCTGCTTTGAGCTCGTGATCTGCAAATGGTCATATCCATACCTTCCGCTCAGAAACTCCCTAGCCAGGTCGCCTCGCGTATGTCGGGCAGTGGCACGGGTCTCCAGTGCGCGCCTGCGTCTGTGCTCACAGCGAGCCATTCAATATCACTCTGGCGAAAGATCATGAAGACGCTCCCGTCCGACGATGGGACGGCGAAAAAGCCACCGCTGCCACGCCACAGGCCTGCACCCAGCCCCTCCGACTCGCGCCAGTGCTGGCCGGCGTCGATTGTGTAGTACGCATACTGATCGCCCGCCAGCAACCATCGCCGGCTGTCAAGCAGCTCGAGCTGCCCGGCTGCCGGCAGCTGGAAGAGCTTCGCCGCCGACCAATGGCGGCCCCCGTCGGTGGTCTGCGCGAGGTACACGTATCGCGTGAGCGGAGAATCACTTGAACCGCTTGGCGGTCTGAAGACGGAGAACTGCAGGACCCCGTTTGCGGAGTCGAACATCGTCGGGAGGCCCCCGCTGACAATCACGTTGTCGGTCGTCCCCAGGTCCGCCTTGGCGTTGATCGCGGGCACGTCGACAGCCTGCCAGCTCGCGCCCGAGTCGCGGGTCTGCCGATACACGAAACGGTCTTGCAGCTGGTAGAACATCATGCCGTCAGTCGCGTTCCAGAAAAACGGATCCGAAGAGCCTGCATTCTCGAATTCATGCAGAGACGACACCATCTGCCAGGTTCGTCCGCCGTCCACGGTTCTGAACAGGTCCCGGTCTTGCCAGGGGACCAACCACCCGTGCCGCATGTCCGACAGAACTTGAATGGTGACGTTTCCGTTGGGCACCATAATCGGAAGGTCACGCCTTTCCCACCTGCCGCCGTCAGCCCGAAACATCAGGTGATCGGAGCTACGGTCATTTCCGCGAGGCATCAGGAGAACGGCGGATTCGCCAACAGCCGTTGGCGATCCTGCCTCCTCTGGCAGTGAGCTCCACAACGTCCAGCTGACTCCGCCGTCGGTCGTGCGATAGACGTCCGTCTCGTGGCGCGCAGGGTGTGGCGCGACGACCCAACCAGTGGCCGCGCTGGCGAACACCACATTGCCGTGCGTGCCGGCCATCCCCGGCGCAACCAACCGAGCCGCGGAAGCCGCGGAAGCCGCGGGTCCAGCGAGTTTGTCGCCGCCACAACTCGAAGCCAGGAGCGCCACTCCGGTCAGCACCGTCGCCGCCACACCCCGTGACAATCCGGCCATACGCGTCCTATATAGGCTCGGGGCGACCGGTTTGGTTTCCTGACCCCAACCGGGAACCCGGTCGGGTGCGGCAGACCTAGATGGAATGAAGGACATGAGCCAGATCGAGGCCGGCCTGCTCGAGCAGGCCCGGTCCGGCGACCGGGACGCGTTCGACCTGCTGGTCGGGCCGCTGATCGAGCCCGGCTACCGGCTTGCCTTCGGAATGCTGCATGACCGCGAAGCCGCTGAAGATGCCGTGCAGGAGGCAACGTTCAAGGCATGGACGAGGCTCGAGAACGTCCGGCCCGGATGGAGCATGCGGCCCTGGTTCTTCGGCATCGTGGCCAATCAGTGCCGGACCATCCGCCGGGCGCGCTGGTGGTCTGTCGTGAAGATCGCCGCACCCTGGCGGGCGATGCCTTCGCCTGAAGACCAGGTCGTGCGCGGCGCCGACGTGCGCCGCGCTCTGCGCGCGCTGCCCATCGACCGGTTGGAGGTTCTCGTCCTCCACTACTACCTCGACCTCAGCATGGAGGAGGTCGCGGCCATCGTCGGCGCGCCGGTCGGCACGGTGAAGTCCCGCATGCATCGAGCCTTCGCGCAGCTCCGTCCTCTGGTCGACCAGGTCAATGAGGTGGAGGGATGAGCGAAGAGCTGCTGGTCAGCCGTGTCAAAGCCGCCCTCGACGTGGCCCCGGCCGATCCGGCGCTGCGGGCGCGGGTCATCCAGTCGCTCCCGCTGAACCGTCGACAGGCGCGAGCGCCGCTGCAGAGGTTGGCGCCGGCCATCGCCGTCCTCCTGGCGATCGCGGTGGTGGCCGGCCTGGTCTGGGCGAACCCGTTTGCGACAGCGCCGGGGCGGAGTCTTCGCCAGGTTCCCCTGAACGTCTGCCAGCTCCCCGTGTGGGGCTTCGGGCCATACGACGCGAGCTCGCCGAGCTCTTACCAGGTCGGATTTCTGGACGTGTCGTCGGGCACGTTCACGCCGGCTCCGATCTCCTTGCCGTGGCAACCTCTGCCTACCCAGGGACTCAACCTGTTCGCGCCGGCGATCAGCTACGACCGAGCCGCCGGAGAATTCGTCCCGGTGCCGGCGAGCTGGATCGCGCCGGGTGGAATGTCCTACGTATACCTCGATGGCAGCGACATCCATATCCGGTACCTGCCGTCGCAGTCAGACCGGGTGCTCTTGCCGGCAAAGTCTCTATCGCAGGCTTCTCTCTCGAACGGAGGTAGCGGTCCATACCTCCTCGGTTGGTCAGGTCGCCTGGTTTACTACGCCACGCGTCACACATACGAGTCCGACCTTTGGACGATAGATCCCGCCACCGGCAAGAACCACCAGGTCGTACCGATGCAGTCGGGGAGCGAATGGTGGTACGCCGGGCCGGACGCGGTCTGGGGTTCGGCTTACTACACGGGCAAGCTCGCCCGGTACGACACCAAGACCCACGCCGTCTCCTCGTGGAGTCTCAACGGGCTGGTGGACATGATCGGCATCGACTCGTCGGGTAATCCGATCGTCCTGCAGGGGGACCCCACGACCGGGAGCGGCCGGATCGCGGTCATGCACGGGAACGGGAGCGCGAGCCTGCTGGATCCGACCAGCGAAGTTTTCAAACAGACCGCCTTCACCCTTGTAGCCGACGGCGACAGGATCTGGTTCTCGGCGACCGGACAGAGGCTCTGGGTATACAGCCCCGACACGAGCCTTCTGTTCCTGGACCAAACGTCCAACCATTCTCTGCCCAACGGGCTGGTGGTCGCCGGAGGTTGCGTGTCGAAGGCCGAAGTGAGTCCGCAGTCGCCCGCGTCGCCGTAGTGTCGTGGGCCGTATCCCTATGCCCGAGCGGGTATCTGTTGCACCGCCCAAGAATTCCCGTCCGGGTCGCTGAAGAAGATGAATGAACCCCAAGGAAGTACCTGGACTTCACTTGTCACCACACCGCGATCCGAGAGTTTCGTGCGAACAGCTTCGACGTCGTCCACGACAACCTGAAGTCCTTTCTGTGATCCCGGAGCCATTTCGGTAATGCCAACTCCCATGACTATTGAGCATGCCGATCCGGGAGGCGTGAGCTGTACGAAGCGCAGTCGTTCGTTGACCTGATGATCGTGGTCCAGATTGAAGCCCACCTTGTCGACATAGAACGACTTGGCGCGATCGACATCGGTCACGGGCACGGGGACCAGCTCGAGTTTCATGTCCATGCTCCAAATCTAGCTCGTAGACGATGCAGAGCTGAGCACTTCACCTCGGTTATGGATTTGTCGACGCATATCATTCCCTCCTTATGACGCAGGGACGGCTCAGTCTGGCGGTGCTGGGCCCGGGAGGTGTCGGCGGGTTCCTGGCAGCGGTGATGGCTCGGGAAGGCAGCTCGGTCCTGGTGCTGGCCGGGCCCGAAACCTCACGCGCGATCGCCCAACACGGGTTGCAGCTGGAGAGCAAGCGCTTTGGTAACTTCCAGGTCTCCGTCCAGACTTCCGAACGCCTGACCAAACCTGTCGACGCCTGCTTCGTCACGGTTAAGGCGACTCAGCTGAGCGACGCCCTCGGTCGCCTGCCAGTGGGTGCCTTAGGCGATGGCCTCGTGATCCCCTTTCTGAACGGCCTCGAGCACATCGATACGTTGCGGAGCGTTTATGAGCCCACCATCGTGGTGGCGGCGACCATCCGCATAGAGACCACCAGGATTGGACCCGGCGTGATCCGCCACACGAGCCCATTCGCGGCGGTCGAGCTGGCAGCGTCGGTGGATAACCGTGAACGTGTCGACAGGATCGCCGAGCACATGACCGCGGCCGGCCTGGATGCTCGCGTGCGCGACGATGAGCTGGCAACCTTATGGGACAAGTTCGCGTTGCTCGCACCGATGGCGTTGCTGACCACACACGAATACGCCAACGTGGGCACGATTCGGACCAAGAGACGCACAGACGCGATCGCTTTGATTCACGAGATCGCCGCAGTCGCCGAAGCTGACGGAGTCAACATCGATCCAGAGGCGGTGCTTCGCCTGATGGATTCGGTGCCCGAATCGATGGAGTCATCAATGCAGCGTGACCAGACCGCCGGCAGGCCGCTCGAACTGGACGCGCTCGGGGGCGCCTTGCTGAGGCGGGCTCACAAGGCTCGAGTCGCCGTACCAGTCACGCGCCGCATCGTCGACGAGCTCGAGTCGAGAAGCGGGCGCTCGGTATCACCGCGAGCACCCGGGCCGGCTTCGTCCTAAGGACGACGCAGCCCACTGAGAAGAGAATCGTGACCAGCGGTACCAGCAACGCAGGAAACGGCAAGGTGGTCGTGAACAGATCGATGTCGCTTGACGGCTTCATTGCCGGCCCCGGCGACGCGATGAACTGGATCTTCGACTTCATGGCGCCGGACGCGTTTCCGGAGATCGCGGCGGCCACCGGCGCCATGCTCATCGGGCGGCGGACCTATGAGGTGGCCAAGAGGCTGAGGGACGCCGCCGAGCCTGGCCGCAAAGAATATGGCGGAGGATGGTCCGGACCGGTGTTCGTCCTCACCCATAGGCCGCCGGACACGGCGGACCCGACGACCTTGTTCCTCACCGGTGACATCGGGGAGGCGGTCGCCACCGCGCGCAATGCTGCGGGAGCCAAGGACCTGGAGATCCTCGGTGCCGACGTAGCCGGCCAGTGCCTCCGGCGGGGGCTCGTCGACGAGATCCTGGTGTATGTACTGCCGGTGCTGCTCGGCGGCGGCATCCGCTTCACGTCCCTGGGCCTTCCGCGTATAGACCTGGAACCGGTGAGCAGCACGCGGTCAGGCGCCATCACCATCCTCCGGTTCCGCGTGCGCAAGTAGTCCCGGCGTGCCTTTCCGCCGCTCGACCGCCGAGAGAGTCCTGCAACCGGAAGTTGCAGCTCTAACCGTGCAGGTCGACGGCGCCGAGCCCGCAATCGGCTCGCCCCGTTTCGCAGCCCTGGCGGAGTGCTCGCATTAAGGCATCTCCCCCATGCGCGGGAGCGTGACAAATCAGCCGAAGTAGCTGTGACGCATCAACCGCAGTTGTGTGCCGCATCACCCGACGGCCGGTTAGCCGAACGCAAAAAATTTGCGAGTGGTGCTCGCGCAGGGAGTCGAACCCTGAACCTTGGGATTAAGAGTCCCCTGCTCTGCCAGTTGAGCTACGCGAGCGCTTCGGAACGAGTCGCCCGTCGATTTTAAGGGCCGCGCGAAATTAACACCCTGGGTGCCCATTCGCGCTCGGCGCCCATAGCGTGGCGTTGTGCACGCGCGCATCCCGCTTGACGTCGACCTCGAGGACCGGCTGCTCTACGGGCTGACCCCGGTCCGGCTCGTCTACCTGGTCGTCGGGTTGCTCGCCGGGTTTGCCACCTGGTCAACGCATTGGGCACCCGCACCGGTGCGCGGTTGCGCAGCGGTAGTCATCGCGGCCGCCGGCGCGATCATGGCCTGGGGACGCTGGCGCGGCCGGCCGATCGATCGCTGGATCGCCGACCTGACGACGTTCACCATTGCCAACTACCGGCTGCGCTGGCGGCTGCCGCACCGGCTCACCTCACGATGATCAGGGTCGTCCGCAGCGATCCAGCAGAGTCATGGAAGAGTGATCCGGACCTTGTCGTCATTGAGACAGGTTCGATCGGTTTTGTGGGCGCCGCCGAAGACGACCGCCGGCGATGGCTCAATTCCTTTCGGCGCATCGTCGATGGTCTCGACTCGCCGCTCCAGGCCACCATCACGATCGAGCCGGGTCCCGAAGATGACGGCCAGACCGATGTTTCGCGACCGGCAACCTTCGACGACATGCGGGGCACAGACCTGGCCTTCGCCGAAGACATCCGTCGCACGAGCACGTCTCATCGCGTTATCACCCGTCTTGCCACGACGGCGGCCCATGCTCCGCGGCTGGCTGCGGCTCTGAGCGAGATGGGACTTCCGTGCACGATGATTCCAGGGCCATCCGCAGTCTTCGGCCGCGAGCTCGCCACCGCCTTTCTCGACCGTCGCGGGTTCAGCCGCACCTGGTACGCGGAAAGACTCCCCGGAACCGAGATCGCACCAGGCTGGCTCTTTCGCCTGCTGCCGGATCGTCTTGCGCTGAGCCTCTCGTGGCATGCCAGCCCGCTTCCCTCGGCCTGGATCGTCGGCTACCTCCAGCGCCAGCTCGTCGGCATGCGTGCCGCTCACCTGCTTGACGCGACGGAGGGATCGTCAGATCCCGCGCTCGCCGGCGCGCTGCCCAATGCGGAGGACTTGCAGCGCCGTCTCGTCTCGAGCCAGGACAAGGCATTTCATGTCTCGCTGTATCTCACGCTGACTGCACCGACCAGGGAAGCGCTCGACGCCGGCTCGGAAAGAGTCGAAGCCGCGGCCCGGGCGATCCTCTGCGACATGCAGCCGTGCACGTTCAGGATGCTCGACGGGTACCTCGCCACCCGGCCTGGAGGGCCGGATCGCTTGCAGCGCAAGCGGGTCCTCGACTCGAGCGCGCTAGTCACGTTCTTTCCCTGGCAGGAACCCGACCTCCAGCAGCCGGGCGGGTTGTTTGTCGGCCGAAACGCCGCCACGGGCGCGCCGGTCCTGGTCGATCCCTTCGAGCAGCGGCGGTACGCCAACGCCAACGTGGCGGTGTTCGGACATTCGGGCGCGGGCAAGACGTACTTGCTGTCGACCCTGGTCATGGGTGCGCTGGGAACCGGCACCCGTGTCTACATCATCGATCCGGAGCACGAGTACGGCGCCCTCGCTCAACAGCTTGGCGGCGTCGACGTCCAGCTCGCCCTCGGTTCCGGTCATGCCCTGAACGTCCTCGACCTCCGCCCAGCTGATCGCCGGGACGAAGCGTGGCTCGGACCCGCGGCCGCCGACGCGGTCGACCTCTGCGCGTGCATTTGCGGAGGCCTCGACGAGTCGGAGCGCGCGCTGGTGGAGAGCGCCGCCAGACGATCCTATGAAGACGAATCCCTGCCGGTGCTCGGCCACGTGGCCGCGCGACTTCCACAGGACTCGCGCATCGCCCTCATCCTCCATCGCTGGGTGCACGGCAGCCTCGGCCAGATGTTCAGCGCGCCGACGAACATCGATCTCGAAGCGCCCATCGTCGTCTTCGGGATGCGCGAGCTGCGCGACGAGATGATCGCGCCGGTCCACTTCCTGCTTGCCGAGGCGTTGTGGACGAGGATCAAGCGCAAGGACCAGCGCCGCATGCTCGTGATCGACGAGCTCGGATTGCTCTTCGAAGACCAGACGATTCGACGTTTCGTCGTCAGCCTGGCCCGCCGGATACGCAAATACCATGGTTCGCTCGTCTTCGCGACCCAGAATCCGGGCGATCTCCTCGGCTCCGACCAGGGCGCCGTCGTCGCAACCAACCCCGCGCTCGTTTTTTTCGGCGCCCAGCGGCCAGGCGAGGCCGCCAAGCTGCAAGACGCTTTTCATCTCAGCCCACAGCAGCGCTCGTTCCTCGAGGTAGCCGGCCGGGGCGATTTTCTGCTCGCCGCGGGAGCCGACCGCCTGGCCGTACGGGTCAAGGCGCCCGCATGGCAGGAGGAGGTGATGCGTGCCGGCCGAGCGGCGGCGAGATCGCCGGTCTGACCGGTAGGCTTACGTCGATTTGGCGAGGGTCCTCCACTACCGCATTTACGGCCTTGCAGAGCACCGCCTGGAGCGCCTTCACGAACAGTTCGACAGGTTGGGCCAGGCACGGACGTGGCGCTCCGGTTCGCCATGGGTCGCGAGCTCTCACTCCCGCGGCCTGTTCGAGATGGAGTTCTTCCGCCACCTGAAAAAGGACGAGGGCAGAGACCTCAGCGCCGCCGGTTTCATGAAGATGGCCGGGGACGAGACCGACGCTCTCATCATCACGATCTTCATGCGCGACCTGAGCGCCGAATACGGAATCCGCACGTCGATCCGAGACGAGGACCATCCGCTGGCGAAGCTGCGCCGCCTCGACTTCGAGCGCGGGCGCCTGCCGAGCGGCCGCTCACTGGAGGACGTGCTCGCCAAGCGTCCTGTGATCAAGAAGGTCGAGGGCGAGCGCATCTTCTTCTATCCCCCGACCTTCCGCCTCCATTCACAGAGCCCACCGAGTCCGGAGTGGGCCTACGCGCTTTGCGGCATTCGGGCTTACGCCCCGACGCTGCTCGAGGCGGAGCAGGAGGCGCTCAAGATCCTCCGCGGGTTCGGGCACCTTGGCGGCTGACAGAGCGCAGGCCACCGCGGGTTTTCTCAGCTCCGCCGATGGGACGAAGCTGGCCTATCGAGGGTGGCCGCTGCAGAACGCAACCATCACATTCGCGGTTGTGCACGGCCTCGGCGAGCACAGCGGCCGCTATCAGCGGTTCGCCGACGGCATGGCTCGCCACGGGATGGCTACATACGCGCTCGACCTGCGCGGCCACGGCCAGAGCGCCGGGCAGCGCGGCCATGTCGACTCGTGGTCGCAGTGGATCGATGACGCCGCAGCCTTCGTCCAGCATGTACAGCGCCAGGCGGAGGGAGAGGTCGTACCGCTCGGCCACTCATTCGGTGGCGTGGTGATGCTCAGCACCATTCGATCGGGCCGGCTGACGGGCGCGAAGCGATTCGTCCTCTCCAGCCCCGCCCTCAAGCTCAAGGCGAAAGTGCCGGCCTGGAAGTCGGGGCTGGGCAAGGTCATGTCCGGCATCGCGCCGAGGCTCAGCCTCGACAACGAAGTCGACGCGGGAACCGTGTCACGGATACCGGAGGTCGTCGACGCCTATCGCACCGACCCGCTGGTGCACAGCAAGATCTCGAGTCGCCTCTACGCCGAGTGGCAGCGCGCGGCGCGAGAGAACATGGAGCACGCAGGCGAGATCACGTTGCCGTTTCTGGTGATGGCCGGAACGGCCGACAGGCTGATCGACTCCGACGGCAGCCGGGAGCTGCACGAGCGGGCACCGCGGATGAGCGAGCTGCGCCTTCTCGAGGGTCGATACCATGAACCTTTCAACGACCTCGGCAGTGAGGAGGTTTTCTCGTTGATCGCGGACTGGCTGGGACGCAAGTGACGGACGCCGCATTTCTTGCTGCGCGGCTGAACCTCGACCCAGGGTCCTGGCTCGCCTGGATCGTGGTCGGGCTGATCGCCGGAGCCATCGCGGCAAGGGTGGTCGCTGGTCGCGGGTTCGGGTGCATCGCGGACATCGTGGTCGGCGTCGCCGGCGCCATCATCGGCGGCTTTCTGCTCAGCTCGCTTTTCGGCGCGAGCGGCACGGTCGGCTTCTGGGGAAGCCTGGTGGTCGCCTTCATCGGCGCCGCCCTGCTGCTCGCGATCCTGAAGCTCGTGTCGGGAGGACGCCTCTAGCCGGCGGCGGCTCGCATCTCTTCGGCGGGTTGCTGTTGCGTCGCCTGGCGCGGTCGCCGCTGAATGAGCAGCGTGGTCAGCGCCGTGAACGCCAGGAACACGATCGGCAGGACGAAGGTGTGCTTCATCGCGTCGATGTAGCCGCTGACGAAGACGTCGTGCGCGAGCGATGACAGCTGCTGCGCGACGGCCGTGGGAATATTGCCTGGAAGCTTCGCGCCTGTCTGACCCGCGCCGACGTTGAAACCGCTCGACGAGACGTTGGTGAAGATCGCGATGAACTGGTCCCGGAACGAAGCCGGAAGCGCCGCCGCGTGGCTCACAGCCTGGTTGTGCAGCGAGGTTGCGAGCTGGTTCTGCAGCACAGCGCCGATGACCGCGCTGCCGATCACCGCGCCAAGCTGCCGGATCGTGTTGAGGACGGCTGAAGCCGAGCCGGCGATGCGGGGCTCGATGTTGCGCATCGCGACCGTAGTCATCGGTGCAAACGTCATGCCCATCCCGGCCCCCGCAATGATCGCGGGAAACAGGAAGTTGATCCACGTCGAGTCGGGTCCCGCCACCAAAGCGACGCTGGCCATCCCGATCGTGAAGAGGCTGATTCCGGCCATCAGGATGTACTTGCCTCCGACCTTGTCGGCGAATCGCCCGGCGAACGGCGCGGTGAACATCGACGTCACGGACATTGGTGCCAGGGTGAGCCCAGCGACCAGCGCCGTGAAGCCGCGGGCCGACTGGAGGTAGATCGTGAACGGCAGGAACATGCTGAGCATTCCGAAGCTGATCGCGGCGGCAATCCAGTTGGCCACAGCGAAGTTCCGATTCGCGAAGAGGTTCAGGGGCAAGAGGGGCTCGCTCTGGAACCGCTCCCAGATCAGGAACAGGACGATCAGAACGGCGCCGGCCCCGATCACCTCGGGGATGGTGATGCCGTACGACGCGATCTGGCCCCAGCTGTATTTCTGGCCCTCGATCAATCCGAAGACGATGGCGAGCAAGCCCGCGGTCGCGAGGAGGATGCCGACGATGTCCCAACCATGCCGGCGACCCGGCCGGAGGTCCGGGATGATCAGAAAGGTCGCGACCAGGGCGAGGATTCCGATAGGCACGTTGATGTAGAAGATCCAGCGCCAGTCGATGTAGGTGATGATCGCGCCGCCCGCAGTGGGGCCCGCGAGCGTAGCAAGACCGGCGACTCCTCCCCAGACGCCAAACGCCGCGCCGCGGCGCTCGGGCGGGAATATCGAGGTGATTATCGCCAGGGTCTGCGGGGTCAGCAGAGCGCCTCCGGTTCCCTGGAGGACTCGGGCGGCGATCAGCTGCTCGGAGTTCTGCGAGAGGCCGCAGAGCGCCGACGCGACGGTGAAGACGAACAGGCCGATAGCGAACAGGTTGCGCTGGCCGAAAAGGTCACCGAGCCGGCCCGCGGTGATCAGCAACACCGTGTAGACGAGCAGGTAGGCATTGATCACCCACAGGATCTGGTCCAGCGTCGCGTTGAGGCCCGTGCTCATCGCCGGGATCGCCACGTTCACGATCGTGGTGTCCAGCAGAATCATGAAAAAGCCCGTGGTCAGAACCAGCAGGACCAACCAGGGATTAGTGCGCGCTTGAGCCATGCTTCCTCCTCAACCTTTCATCGCCGGTTTCGATTCCGGTGTTCCATTCCAGCCTTCCGTCGTTGATCTCTTTCTCGAGATTCACCACCCACTTGCGCTCCGCCTCGAGGATCGCGATCTTGTGCTCGAGCTCGATCACCCAGAGGCGGCTGTGGCCGCTGTTGTGCAGTTCCTCGAGGATCGCGCTTAGCTTCGCCGTCAACGCCTTCAATGCGATCGCACGGCTGCGGAGATGTTGTGAGGCTTCTGTGGACTTCAGGTGGTGCATGAACATCAGCCCCGCCGAAAAGTGGAGATACTCGCGCCGCGGACGGGCGAGGATGTCCCCCACCATGCGCATCAGGACGTCCTGGCCCGTCGGGGTCAGCTTGTAGATCGTCCGCTCCGGTCGGCCACCTTCCTTTTCACGCTCGGTCGACACGATCCAGCCGTTGCGCTCGAGCACGTCGACCGTGTGGTAGAGGGACCCGAAGTTGAGCCGGATGAACTCGTCGTGGTGCCGGTCGCGCATCGTCGAGGCGAGCTCGTAGGGATGCATCGGCCTCTCGTCGAGGAGCTCCAGGATGGAGAGGGCGAGCGGCGATACGTCGGCCGTAGTAGTCGCGTCGTGCATATTCCGGTTGGAATATTACCAATCTGATATCCGATGTCAAGCATCGGAGGAATTTCTCAGCGATTCCTAAGCTGCGAAACCGTCAATTCCAAGCCTGGGTAGTCAGGTTCGATGCGTGCGGAGTCTGCGGTCGAGCCGCGGGTGGTGAGCAGCGACCTGAGACTGGGCTCGATCGCCGCCGGCCAGCTCGTTCGGGAGGCAACTGGCGGCGACCTGGACGCGTTCGAGGAGCTGATCCACCGGCTGCAGCGAAGGGTTTATGGCTTCGCCTACCAGCACCTGCGCGACGCAACCGAGGCCAACGACCTCGCGCAGGAGATATTCGTCAAGCTCTACCGCAACCTGGCGCGCTACGACGCCGAGCGGCCCTTCGAGCCCTGGTTCTGGAGGCTCGCCGCCAACACGTCCATCAACTACCGCCGCAGGCGGGTGCCGCTCCCGGCCGAGCCGGCAGACGAGGTGGCCGACCCTGAGAACCGGTTCGAGTCCCACGATCCATCGCTGGTCGAGGCCCTGGCGCAGCTCGACCCGGCGTACCGCCTACCGGTCCTACTCCATTACTACGCGGACCTGTCGCTCGAGCAGGTCAGCCAGACCCTCAATGTGACCGTGCCGGCGGTGAAGTCGCGCCTGCACAGGGCGCGCGCGCAGCTGCGCAACTCCCTGGCTGAGGCGAGGGAGAGGGAAGAGCTCGGGTGAGCGACGGCAAGGCCCCCGCGTGCGTGCGCGTGCGCGTCCTACTCGAGCCTTACGTCGACGGTGACTTGATCCGCGACGATCCAGGGCTCGCTGTAGCCGTCCGCGAGCACCTGCTCGGCTGCGCCGACTGTCGCAGCCAGCACGAGCAGGCCATCTCGCTCCCCTTCCGGCTCAAGGCGCTCGGGTCGTCAGCGCCGCGCGAGTCACTGGTCGCCGACGTCCTGTCGGCGGTCGGCAGGTCGCGTGCGGGGGATCGCCGCGCGTGGACGCTGCTCGCCCCTGAATCGGTCCTTGTGGCCTTCATCCTCCGGGATCTCTCGGGCCTTGACGGACTGAGTTCGGTCGCCTCGGGGATGTTCGGCGATCTCCAGGGCCTGGCCGGTTGGGGGTCGGGCTCAGGGCAGCTGCCCAGCGTGCCGCCGGTCGACGTCCTCCTGCTCATCGCTTTGATCGCGCTCACGGCTGTCGCGGGCTATCACCTCTCGATCCTGATTCGCCGAGAGCCTTCTCGAACCAGGCCACGTCCCAGTAGCGGCCGAACTTCCGGCCCTGCTCGGTGAAGAGCGCAACACGCTTGAAAGCGAACTTCTCGTGGAGGGCAATCGACGCCGGGTTGGGCAGCGCGATCCCGGCGTAGGCGCGATGGAGGTCCTCGCCCTCGAGCGCTTTGAACAGCTCTGCGTAAAGCTTCGATCCGGCGCCCTTCCCGGTCGCGTCGGGCGACAGGAAGATGCTCAACTCGACCGAGGTCTGGTAACCCGGCTTGGGCCGAAACCGGCTGCTCGACGCGTAGCCGATGACCTGATCGTCCTCGCAGGCGACCAGGAGGCGATGCCGCCCTGACGCGGCGTAGTGGCTGAACCACTCGCGGCGAGTCTCCATGGAGAGCGGCTCGTCGTCGAACGTGATGTGAGTGTCGCGCACGTAGTGGTTGTAGATCTCGTTGATCGCCGCGAGATCGCTCTCGGCCGCCGCGCGCACTTCCACCTGGGCGTGAATCACGGACGTTCAGTGTATTTCGCACAATTGGCGGCATGGATCGGATCGAGCTCCGCGGAATGTCGTTCCAGGGCCGGCACGGAGTACGGGGTTCGGAGCGCGCCCGCGCGCAGGAGTTCAAGGTCGACCTCGAGATAGAGGCAGATCTGAGCCCGGCCGGCAAGTCCGACCAGCTCGAGGACACGGTCGATTACACCCGCGCCCGCGCTGCGGTCAAGGATGTGATCGAGGGCCAGCCGAGAGCGCTGCTCGAATCGCTGGCTGCCGCGATCGCCAAACGCGTGCTCGAGCTGCCTCACGTCGAGGCGGTGTCGGTGCGCGTCAGCAAGCAGCCCGCGAGCATGGAGCCGATCGACGGGGCTGCCGTCCGCATAGAGAGGACGCGCGCGTGACCGTTGCGTACTTCGACTGCTTCGCCGGCATCTCGGGCGACATGACGCTGGGCGCGCTGCTCGATTGCGGCGCCGACCGCGCGCTACTGGACGCCGCGATCGAAGCGCTGGGGTTGGGGGACGAGGTCACGATCGAGGCGCGGCACGAGACGCGCGGCCACGCGGGCGGAACTCGTGTGATCGTCGCGGTCAAGGAACGGGTGGAGCGCACTGTCCCGGCGCTGCGGCGCGTCATCGAGGACTCGGATGTGCCTGGCGACGTCAAGAGCCCGGCGCTTGACGCGATCAACCGGCTCGCCCGCGCCGAGGCAAGGGTGCACGGTGTGCCCGAGGAGCGCGCCCATTTGCATGAGCTCGGTGGTGCCGACACCCTGATCGACCTCGTCGGCGCGTTCTGGCTCCTGAGCTCGCTCGAGGTCGGACGCGTCTACGCGTCGCCTCTGCCCGCGCCGCGAGGCATCAAGGGGGATCTCCCACTACCGGCGCCGGCAAGCCTCCGGGTCCTCGAGGGCAGCGGTGCCGTGCTCGAGCCGAGCGACGAGGCGCGCGAGCTCGTGACGCCGACGGGGGCCGCGATCCTGGCCGCCTGCGCAACCTTCGAGAGGCCCGCGATGTCGCTTACGCGCGTCGGCTACGGAATCGGCGCCCACGACCGACCTGGCAATGCCCTCGCGGTTTGGATAGGTGAGGAGGTCGTGGCGGGCGGTGCCGTCACGTTGATCGAGACCAACCTCGATGACCTTGCGCCCAACCTGGTCGCCGCGCTTGCCGAGGACCTGATGCAGGCGGGCGCGCTGGACGTCGCGATCGTCCCCGCCGTCATGAAGAAGGGACGCCCGGGTCACGTCTTGAGCGTGATGGCGCCCCCTGAGCTGGCGGGCCGCTTGAGCGAGCTGCTGCTGCGCGAAAGCTCGACGCTGGGTGTGCGTCTCACGCCCGTGCAGCGGGTCCTCGCGGGGCGCAGGGTGATCGAGGTGTCGACACCGTTGGGGACGGCTCGCGTCAAAGTCAAAGAGCTCGGAGGCCGGGCGGTCGACGTCGCGCCGGAGTACGAGGATTGCCGTCGCATCGCGCGCGAGACAGGCCGCGCACTGCGCGAGGTCATTCGGGTCGTTGATGCCACGGCTCGCCGCGAGCTGGGTCTCGAGTGACCGCCCGCGTCCTGGACGGGAGGGCTGTCGCCCGCCAGATCTTCGATGAGGTGGCGGCGGCGGTAAGCGAGCGCGTGGCTCGCGGCGGTTCGCGGCCGCGTCTGGCCACGGTCCTGGTCGGGGACGACCCGGCGTCGGCGCAGTACGTGAGGCTCAAGCAGCGCAACGCCCGCAGCGTCGGCATCGAATCGGAGGACAACACACTGGCCGCCGAGACGACTACGGAGGAGTTGCTGGAACTGGTCCGGCGCCTGAACCGTGATGAGCGCGTGAGCGCAATCCTGATCCAGCAGCCCTCCCCGAAACAGATCGACATGAACCGGATCGTGCTCGAGCTGGATCCGGTCAAGGACGTCGACGGATTTCATCCGCTCAACGCGGGTCGCGTCGCCCTCGGGATGCCTGGAGGCGTCGAGCCGTGCACGCCGGCGGGGATCATCCAGCTGCTCGAGCGTTCCGGCCTGCCCATCGAAGGCGCCCACGCGGTCGTGGTTGGGCGCAGCAACCTGGTCGGCAAACCGACGGCTCTGTTGATGCTGAAGCGAAACGCCACCGTCACGATCTGCCACACGCGGACCAGGGACCTGGGCAGCCACACGCGGTCGGCGGACATCCTGGTCGCAGCGGCGGGCCGCGCCAACCTGATCGGCAGGGACATGGTTCGCGAGGGTGCGGCGGTCATCGACGTGAGCACCAACTGGGTCGACGGCCGACAGGTCGGCGACCTCGGGCCTGGGGTGGACGAGGTAGCCGGTTGGCTGACTCCCAATCCTGGCGGCGTCGGACCGATGACGCGAGCGATGCTGATCAAGAACACGTACGAGGCCGAGGTGCGCCGGCGCGGCGACTGAAGCGTTGACGTACGAGGACGCGCTCGAGCTCATCTCGAAGCAGGGCCGCTTCGCGATGAAGCTCGGGACCGATCGGACCCGCGCCATGCTCGATCACCTCGGCGCGCCCGATCGAAAGCTGCGGGGAGCGCTCATCGCGGGAACGAACGGCAAGGGATCGACGGGTGCATGCCTGAGCGCGATCCTGCAGGCCGCCGGTCGCAACGTCGGCTTCATGCCGAAGCCGCACCTCATCTCCTACACGGAACGCATCGAGCTCAACGGAACGCCGATCAGCGAGGCCGACTTCGTCGCCGTGCTCGATGACCTGAAGCCGACGCTCGATTGGGTGAGCTCGACGCTGGGCGCGCCGACCGAGTTCGAGATGCTCACCGTGATGGCCGTGGCCTACCTCGCGCCTCGCGCCGACCTGCTGGTCTGCGAAGTGGGGCTCGGCGGACGCCTGGACGCGACCAACGCGCTCGATCTCGGCGTGGCGGTCATCACCAACGTCGACCTCGACCACCAAAAGTACCTCGGCAACACGATCGGTGAGATCGCGCGTGAGAAGGCTGCGATCATCAAGAGTGGGAACCGGGTCGTTACTGCCTGCACGGGTGAGGCGCTCGAGATCGTAGAGGCGCGGTCGTCGGCGGAGACCGCGACGCTGTGGCGATTGGGAGCCGAGATCGAGGTCGATGCCAAAGCCTCGGGGTGGGCCGGTTATCGGCTTGGAGTCCGCGGTCCAGGCTTCGAGCACCGCGACCTTACCCTGCCTCTGCTCGGCGAGTACCAGCCTGCGAATGCGGCGCTCGCGGTCGCGGTGGGACATCTGATCACCGACGTCAGCGACGACGACGTGCGCCGCGGCCTGGCCGCGACGCGATGGCCGGGACGCCTCCAGGTGA
>DATIOJ010000121.1:0-34974 GCA_035473355.1 Candidatus Limnocylindrales bacterium | reverse complement strand
GACCAGGCGGTCGGGCTCTTCCTTTTCGCGAAGTCCGGGTCCCACCGCTTTTACAGCCGCATGTTCGCGGTCGACATCCCCGAAGACGCGGCGACCGGCAGCGCAACCGGACCGCTCGGCGGCTACGCCGTGAGGTATGGGCTCGTCGAGCGCGCACGGAAGATCTCGCTCGTCAGCGAGCAGGGCACCCGGATGGGGCGCCAGAGCTTCCTCCACATCGAGCTGACGTACGGCGAGTCGAAAGACATCCCCGTAAAGATCGAGGTCGGCGGATCGGTGATGCCGGTGCTCCGCGGCACGCTGTCGGACCTGCCTGCGTGATCGTCGACAGCTACCGGTTCCTGCCCCGGAGCTTTCGTCCTCTCTATGAGGGGACCGGGCCGTTCCCCGGGGAGGAGGGGCCCGTCTGGGCGCCGTTCGCGAAGCGGTTGGCGGAATCTCGGATCGCGCTGCTCAGCTCGGCCGGCGTCTATTTGCGGTCGAGCCAGCCGCCGTACGACCTCGACCGCGAGCAGGCGAATCCGGATTGGGGTGATCCGACGTGGCGGGCGATTCCGGCGACCGCCCGACCTTCAGACCTGGCCTTCGCTCACCTACATATAAATGACGAGGACCTGCTGGCCGATCCGGAGATCGCGCTGCCCACGCACCTGCTGTCCGATCTCGCGGCTGAGGGCGTGATAGGCGGCTCGGTGGGCGGGCATGTCTCCGTGATGGGCTACCAGGACCGCGACCTGCCCGAGTGGCAGCGCACAACCGCGCCCGAGATCAGTGCGTATTTGCGCGAGGAGGGCGCGGACGGGGTCGTTCTCGCGCCCGCTTGACCCGACTGCTGCAGAAACGTGCCCGTGCTGGCACGGTGGATCGAGGCGGCCGGACTCCCCACGGTGACGGTCACGATGATGCCGGCGGTGGCTGAGGAGCGCCGCGCGCCGCGGGTGGTCGGCGTCGAGTTTCCCTTCGGCCACGCGTTTGGGATGCCGCACGACCGCGCGATGCAGAGGCGGGTCCTCGAGCTGGCACTGCGCGTGCTGGCCGGCGCGGCCGCATTTGGCACGCGGGTTGACGTCGACCTCCAGTGGCCGGTCACGCTCCGCGAGGCCTACCGGGCGTGGCAGCCGAAGGTGCCGAGCCCGATTGTCAGGAAGTTCCTGGAGTCGCGCCAGGCGAGCACCTAGCGTCGGTCCAGGCGCCGTTGCTCTCCAGCAGCTTGCGCATCAGCCGCCGCAGCTCCGTGAGGTCGGCCTCGCTCAGGTGGGCGGCGAAGGATTCGTTCAGCGCCCCGCGGAACGCCTTCTCGGCATCGCCCAGGACGCTGCGGCCGCGTGGGGTCAGCTTCACCAGGACCACCCGACGGTTGTCCGGCGGGGTCTCCCGCGCGATCAGGCCGTCCTTCTCCAGGCGGTCGACGATCCGGGTCATGCCGCTCGGGCTGTTGATGAGCTGGGAGGCGATCTCGCTCATCTGGAGCGGGTGGTCGCTGGCAACGTTCAGCCGGAACAGGGCCTCGTACTCGGGCAGCGACAGGTCCGCGGCCGCGCGGACGCGATGCTCGAGCAGTCCCTCGAGGACCCGGTTGACCTGCTGCAGGTTCATCCAGGCGGTGACCTGCTCTTTGGTGTCTCTCACGCCTTCTGGAATAGTCTGACCCGGCAAGCTTGTTCCTTCTATAGTTGTCAGTGCAATTATTGTAAGGAGAAGAGTTGGGGATGGCGATGAGCACGGTTGATTTCACGGCGCCGGCGTCGGAAAAGCAGCTGGAGGCGCTGGCGGAGAGGTTGCGCGAGAGGAACTTCGAGGCAGTGATCGTCCAGGACGGCGCAGCGGCGAAGGCCGAGGTGCTCAAGCGGATCCCGGCGGGCGCTCGGGTTCACTCCGGCAAGTCGAAGACGCTGGAGGACGCGGGCCTGTTCAAGGAGTTCATGGAGAACGAGACGTACGACTTCGTGCGCCGCACGACCATGAAGATGGACCAGCGCACGCAGCGCGACGAGATGCGCAAGCTCGGCGCGGCGCCGGACGTGATGGTGAACAGCGCTCACGCCGTGACCGAGGCCGGTCAGATCGTCATCACGTCGGCGAGTGGCAGCCAGATCGGGCCGATCGCCTCGGGCGCGGGGAAGCTGATCCTCGTGATCGGCAGCCAGAAGATCGTGCCCGACCTCGACACCGCGTTCCGCAGAATCCAGGACCACGTGTTTCCCTACGAGGACGCGCGGCTGCGCGAGACGATGGGGGTCGGGACGAAGATCACCCGGACGCTGATCCTGGAGCAGGACTTCATGCCGGGCCGGACGACGATCATCCTGGTCCGCGACCCGATCGGGATCTAGTCTTCCCCGCTTGCGGGGAAGTACCTCTTCCTGACCTTCTCGATTACGCGCGTTTTGCGCAAAAAGCTCGTTTCAAGCTGGTTCAAAGGAGCGTTTTGTACAAAACGCTCCTAATCCGGACCAGCCGCTTACTTGGGGTCGAGCTTGATCGAGGCCGAGTTGATGCAGTAGCGCAGACCGGTCGGGTTCGGGCCGTCGTCGAAAACGTGCCCCAGGTGCCCGCCGCAGTTGGCGCAGTTAACCTCGGTCCGGATCATGAAAAACGAGTCATCCACCAACTCTTCGATCGGCGCGCCCTCCGCCGGCGCGTAGAAGCTCGGCCACCCACAGTGGGCATCGAACTTGGTGTCCGACTCGAACAACTTCGCTCCGCAGCCCGCGCACAGGTAGACGCCAGGGGTCTTCGTGTCCCAGTACTCGCCCGTGAACGGCCGCTCCGTGCCCTTCTCCCGCAGCACGTGGTACTGCATGGGGGTCAGGTCTCGCTTCCACTCCGCTTCGCTCTTCTGGACTTCGCTCTTCTTCATCGCCTCTAATGTCCCACGTCCGGCAACGCGCCAAACTAGGAAAGGCCAAACTAAGAAAGGGTGGACAGGCACGTCGAGTCACGCCTGAAGAAGGAGCTGGTGATCTGGCTGGTCACCGCCTCCAGCGATGGCAGGCCGCAGGCCGTCCCCGTCTGGTTCCTGTGGGACGGCCGGTCATTCCTGATCCACGCCCAGGACGGGGCCAAGGTCAACCACATCAAAGTCAACCCCAACGTCGAGCTGCACTTGAACAGCGACGAGGTGGGCGACGATGTGGTGCGCGTATCGGGTATAGCTACGGTCGCGCTGTCACCGGCAGCTCACACGAACGCCGCGTACATGCGCAAGTACGGGAGGTCCATCCGAGACCTCGGGCAGAGACCTGCGGAGTTCTCCGGCCAGTACCGGAACGCCATCCGCGTCAGGCGGCTACGGTTTCACTGAGATGACACATCCACTGAAGTTCGGCCTCAAAGCGTCGGGTCAGGCGATCACGATCGAGCAGCTCCGCGCCTGCTGGCGCATCGCGGAGGAGGCCGGTTTCGACCACCTCTGGGACTTCGACCACCTCGCCTCGATCGGTCCAGTCGGCCCCGACCGGCCCATCTACGAAGGCTGGGCGCTCCAGGCTGCGATGGCGGAGGCGACGAAGCGCGTCCGCATCGGCTGCATGGTCACGGGCAACACCTACCGCCATCCCGTCGTCCTGGCCAAGCTCGCGGTCACGGTCGACCACCTGTCCGGCGGCCGGCTCGAGTTCGGCATCGGGGCCGCGTGGGCCGAGATCGAGCACCAGATGTACGGGATCGAGGGACTCGACCATCGCGTCGGCCGGCTCAGCGAATCGCTCCAGATCATCAGGTCGCTGTGGACCGAGGACCGCACGACCTTCGAGGGCCGCTACTACCAGCTGAAGGACGCGATCGCCAACCCCAAACCGCTCCAGAAGCCCTACCCGCCGATCTGGATCGGCGCTTCGGGCGACGCCACGCTTCGCCTGGCTGCCCGCCACGCCGACGTATGGAACATCGCCGGCGGCGGTCCGGATGAGGTCCGGGCGATGATCGCAAGGTTCGAGGAGGCGTGCGCCGCCGTCGGCCGTGACTCCGGCGAGGTGCGGCGTTCGCTGCAGTACGACTGGGACGGCAAGAACCGCCAAGAGCTGGTCGACCTTTCGGGCCGGCTGCTCGAGCTTGGAGTCACCGAGCAGGTCCTCTACGTCCGCGGCCAGGAGCCGGTGCAGCTGGCGGAGAAGATCGCGGAGGCATTGCCCGACCTTCGCAAGGCAGCTCGGGTCGCAACCTGACATATTGTTGACAGGACATATTTCGCTCCAGTAATATGTCGTCATGCCCGACGTCTTCCAGGTCCTGGCCGACCCGACCCGCCGCCGTATCGTGGAGGCGCTGAGGGACGGCGAGCGCTCGGTCAACCAGCTGGTGGAGAAGGTGGACATCGGGCAGCCCGGCGTTTCGCGGCAGCTGGCCATCCTCGAGGAAGCCAACTTCGTAGTCGTCCGTCCGGACGGACGGCGCCGCCTGTACGCGCTGCGGCCCGAACCATTCCAGGAGCTGTCCCAGTTCGTCACCGGGTACAGGGCCATCTGGGAGGGGCGTCTTGACAGATTCGCCGCCGCGCTCGAGCGGAGGCAGAGAACCAGGGACAAGAAGGAGAAATCGAAATGATCAGACCGTGCATCGTCTACGTCGACCGCGCCGAAGAGGCGATCAACTTCTACGTGTCGCTCTTCCCCAACTCGAAAGTCCTCAGCATCCAGCGTTCAGAATCGGATGGACCGATCGCGAAGGGCAAGGTGTTGGGGGCAACCTTCCAGCTCGATGGGCGCGAGTATCTCGCGTTCGACGGTGGACCGACGTTCAACTTCAGCGAGGGCTTTTCGCTGATGGTGACCTGCAAGACGCAGGAGGAAGTTGACCGATACTGGAGCAAGCTCACCGAGAATGGCGGCGAGGAAGGACCCTGCGGCTGGCTCAAGGATCGCTTCGGACTGTCGTGGCAGATCGTGCCTGAGAGGCTGACGCAGATGCTCACCGACAACAAGTCCGGTGACTCGAACGCCGCCATGCAGGCGATGCTGAAGATGAAGAAGCTGGACATCGCCGAGCTGGAGCGCGCGTACAGGGGAAGCCGCGTCGCGTGACCGACCGCCCAAAGCTCACGTTCGAGAGGACTTTCCGGGCTTCCGTGCAAGAAGTCTGGGACCTCTGGACGACGCGCGAGGGGATCGAGTCGTGGTGGGGGCCGGATGGTTTCAGCGTCGCCGTGCGCGACCTGAACCTCCGCCCCGGCGGCGACCTTCTGTACTCGATGAGCGCGGTCGAGCCCGACCAGATGGAGTTCATGACCAGGGCCGGCATGCCGCTCATCACGGAGCACAGGTTGACGTTCACCGAGGTCGACCCGCCACGGCGCCTCGCCTACAAGGACATGGCGGACTTCATTCCCGGCGTCGAGCCCTACGAAGTCGACACAGTGATCGAGCTGCACGAGGTGCCGGACGGCGTGCGGATGGTCCTGACCGTCGACCGGATGCATGACGACGAATGGACAAGGCTGGCGACGATGGGACGCGAGAGCGAGCTCAACCGCCTGGAGGCTGTCCTGGCTGCGCGACAATAGCCGGGTTGTTTACTCCCCACGCGCTGGGGAGGTCGGCGGCGCAAGCCGCCGGGTGGGGAGTTGAAAGGAGGCCTTGATGGCGGACAGCGTTTATCGAGTTACCGAGCTGATCGGGACCAGCAGCCAGTCCTGGGAAGCCGCGGCGCGGAAGGCCGTGGAGACAGCAGCCAAGTCGCTGCGCGACCTCCGCGTGGGCGAGGTGGTCGAGCAGGACATGACGATCGAGAACGGCAAGGTGACGAGCTACCGCGTGAAGCTCAACGTGTCGTTCAAGTACCTGCCCGAGGCAGCCCCTCGGAGGGCAGCGACCAAGAAGCGCTAAGGCGCCGTCGCGGCCTGGAGTTGGCAGCCGGCCGCCTTCATCTCCTCCAGGGCCTGCAGCCCGGTCGCCTCGTTGACGGCCGCGCACAGGTTGACCAGGACGCGCACCTGGAACTGGTTCTTGCGCGCGTCCAGGGCGCTGGCCCGCACGCAGTAATCCGTGGCGATGCCGCATACGTCGATGTGGTCGACCCGGTTCTCTTTCAGCACCTCGAGCAGCGGATGGCCGCGCGGATCCAGTCCGTCGAACGCCGAGTAGGCGGCGTGGTCGCGTCCTTTGGTCACGACCGTCTGGATCAGCTTCTCGCGAACCAGGTTCTGGATCGTCGGCACGAACGCTGCCCCCGGCGTGCCCACCATGCAGTGAGGCGGCCAGGTGTTGACGAAGTCCGGAGTGGCCGAGATATGGTCGGGCGCATTCTCGTGGTAGTCGCGCGACGCGACGACGAACTGGTACTCGTACTTGAAGTGCCGGATGTGCCGGGCGATCATCGCGGCCACGGTGAGCCCGCCCTTTACGCCGAGGCTGCCACCCTCGACGAAATCGGCCTGGACGTCGACCACGAGCAAGGCGTTTCGCATGCTTAACTTGGCTTAATGGCCTCCGTGATAGTAGCGGGCGCGCGCACGCCCTTTGGCAAGTTCGGAGGCGGTTTCAAAGATGTCCCGGCCACAAGCCTCGGCGCGCACGCCATCCGGGCGGCCCTCGAGCGCTCCGGGGTGAAGGGCGACGACGTGGACTACGTGATCATGGGTCAGGTCCTGCAGGCCGGGGCAGGCCAGATCACCGCCCGCCAGGCCGCCATCGAGGCCGGCATCCCACAGCACGTCCCGGCGATCACCATCAACAAGGTCTGCCTTTCGGGCCTCAACGCGATCGCGCTCGCCGACCAGCTGATCCGCGCCGGCGAGGTCGAGGTCGTGGTGGCGGGCGGCATGGAATCGATGTCGGAGGCGCCGTACCTGTTCCCCAAGGCACGCTTCGGCGCGCGGCTGGGCAACACGGAGATGGTCGACTCGATGATCCACGACGGCCTGTGGTCGACATTCACCGGCCAGCACATGGGCGAGAGCTCGGACGAGGTGAACAGGGAGCTCGAGCTGAGTCGTGACGACCAGGACGCCTGGGCCGCCCGCTCCCACCAGCGCGCCGCGCGCGCCTGGTCGAACGGCGGCGTGCTGAAGGACGAGGTCGTGCCCGTCCTCAAGCTTGACCGCGACGAGGGCGTGCGGCCCGAGACGACCGTCGAAACCCTGGGCAAGCTCCAACCCGCCTTCAAGAAGGACGGCACGATCACCGCGGGCAACGCGTCGCAGATCTCCGACGGGGCGGCGGCGGTTGTCGTGATGAGCGAAGAACGCGCCCGGAAGATCGGCGCCGAGCCGCTGGTCGAGATCGTCGCCCACGGCATGAGCGCCGAGCGGTACGCGTGGCTGCACACGGTCCCGGCCCTGGCCCTGAGCAACGCCTTGAAGAAGGCCGGACTTGGCGTCGACGACCTCGACCTGGTCGAGATCAACGAAGCTTTCGCGGCCGTCGCGCTCAACGCCTCGCGCATGCTCGCCCTCGACGAGGAGCGCGTCAACGTCAACGGCGGCGCCGTGGCGCTGGGCCACCCCATCGGCGCCAGCGGCGCGCGTCTGGTCCTCACCCTCGCCAACGAGCTGAAGCGGCGCGGCCTCAGCACCGGCGCGGCCGCACTGTGCGGCGGCGGGGGGCAGGGAGACGCGCTGATCGTCCGCCGCCCCCGGCCGTGAGCGAACGGAAAACCTCCCCGTACGGCTCCTGGGCCTCGCCCATCACTTCCGACCTGCTCCTCGAGGGCAGGGTGCACATGCGCAATCAGATGCTCCGCTGTGATGGCGACGATCTCTACTGGTCGGAGCTCCGTCCCTCCGAGGCGGGCCGCATCGTCGTGTGCAGGCGGGACCCCGACGGCGCCACCAGCGACGTGACGCCGAAGGGCTTCAACGCACGCAGCCGCGTGCACGAGTACGGCGGCGGGCACTTCGCGGTCCAAGCCGGGACCGTTTTCTTCACCAACTACGCCGACCAGCGCCTCTACCGCCAGGACAACGGCGGCGCGCCGCGGCCGATCACACCCGCGAAAGACATCCGTCACGCCGACATGCTGGTCGACGAGCGGCGCGGACGCGTCATCGCCGTGCGCGAAGACCATACGACGGGCACACCTGAGCCGGTGAACACCATCGTCGCCATCGACAGCGACGGCGAGCGCGAACCGATCACGCTCGCCGCGGGCAACGACTTCTACGCGTCACCGAAGCTCAGCCCCGACGGCGACCGCATCGCATGGCAGACGTGGAACCACCCACACATGCCGTGGGATTCGAGCGAGGTCTGGATCGGCGAGCTCGACCGCGATGGACATGTGAGGTCATCGCGCAAGATCGCGGGCGGGCCCAACGAATCGGTGCTGCAGCCGGAGTGGTCGCCGGCTGGCGAGCTCTACTTCCTGTCCGACCGGAACGACTGGTGGAACATCTACCGCGCGCGTGGCGAGGGCGACGAACCGGTGTGCCGGCGCTCCGCGGAGTTCGGCGCGCCGCAGTGGGTCTTCGGGATGCGCTTCTACGCGTTCAACGGTCCGGACGAGATCGTGTGCCTCTTCAACGAGAAGAGCGGCACGAAGATGGGGAGGATCGACCTCGACTCCGGTCGCCTGACGTCGATCGACCTCTTTTACTCGACGCTCTTCAACCTCCAGGTGTCACGCGGTAAGGCGGCTTTCTACGCGAGCTCGGCGACGCTCGCCGAGCGCGTGCTGATCCTCGACCTCGCCACGCAGGCCGAGGAGGTGGTGACGGTCGCCAACTCAGCGCACATCGAGTCGGGCTACTTCAGCATCCCGCGGCCGATCGAGTTTCCGACCGAGCACGGCAAGACCGCGCACGCGTTCTACTACCCGCCGCGCAACCTTGACTACGCAGCGCCCGATGGCGAGAAGCCGCCGCTGATCGTGCACTGCCACGGCGGGCCGACCGGGTCCGGGGGGCCGACCTATCCATTCGAGTTTCAGTACTGGACGAGTCGCGGCCTCGCGCTCGTCGACGTCAACTACGGCGGATCGGCGGGTTACGGCCGCGCCTACCGGCAGCGGCTGAACGGGCAGTGGGGCGTGGTGGATGTCGACGATTGCATCAACGCCGCGCGCTACCTCGTGGGGCAGGGGCTGGCCGATCCCGATCGGGTCGCCATCACGGGCGGATCGGCAGGCGGGTTCACGGTCCTTCTTTCGCTGACCAGGCGTGCTTTCTATGGCGCCGGCTCGAGCCAGTACGGAATCGGCGACCTCGAGCTCTTCGTCAAGGAGACGCACAAGTTCGAGTCGCACTACTGCGATCTGCTCGTCGGGCCGTACCCGGAGCGGGCCGAGCTGTACCGGGACCGCTCGGCCATTCACTTCGCCGACCGCATGTCCGCGCCTGTGATTCTCTTTCAGGGCCTCGAGGACAGGGTCGTGCCGCCGAGCCAGGCCGAGACTTTCGTCGCGACGTGCAAGCAGAAGCACTTGCCTTATGCGTACGTCGCGTTCGAGGGTGAGCAGCATGGGTTCCGGCAGGCGAAGAACATTCGCCGCTGGATCGAGGGCGAGCTCTACTTCTGGTCGCGAGTCTTCCGTTTCGAGGCGGCGGATGCGCTCGAAGCGGTGCCGATCGAGAACCTATGACCCCGGAAGTATTGTTTGGTCACGTCGGCGTGGCGGAATGGCAGACGCGCCAGCCTTAGGAGCTGGTGCCCGAAAGGGCGTGGAGGTTCAAATCCTCTCGCCGACACTCTGTAGCCGAATCTTCGTTCGTGTTGATGTGCCCGAACCGGTCGCTGTGGCCTAAAGTTCAGTGTTCGTGGGACAGGAAAGCCCCCACCCCAACGGGTCCACCCCAAAACCCCAGTCCAATGGACACCAGAGCGTCGGCGGATACAGGCTGCTCCGCGAGCTCGATACGGACAGTCTCGGCTCCGTCTACGAAGCTGAGCATCCCCGCCTGCACCGGCGCGTCGCGCTTCGCACCATCGGCACCGGCGTCGCGCGAGACGTCAGCTTCTCGCGACGCTTCCTGCTCGAGCTCCGCTCCTACACCGCGCTGGAGCACGAGGCGATCCCGCGCCTGTACGAGCTTGCCTACGAGGGCGAGTCGCCCTATCTCGTCACCGAGCTGGTGGCGGGCAGCACCCTCGACGGTTGGTTCGGCGATGGTCAGCGCTACGAGCCGCTGGGCATCATCTCGCTGCTGCGTCCGATCGCCAGCGCTCTCGACTACGCGCACTCACGCGCGACGATTCATCGCGACGTCAAGCCGGCCAACATCCTGCTGGCCAACGACGGCCGCACTCTGCTGACCGGTTTCGGGCTCGGCACCGTGGCGTCTTTCAACGCTGGCCCGGGCGCAAGCGGCGCCGTGGCGCCAGACTACGTCGCGCCCGAGAGGCTGGTTGGCCGCGAGGTCGACGGACGCGCCGACGTGTATTCCCTCGCCGCGGTGATCTTCGAGGCGACGACCGGCCGCCGTCCCTTCTCGTCGAAGAGCTGGATCGAGACGCTGAGCCGGCGCCTGTACGAACCTCCGCCTAATGTGCGCGAGGTCGCCGATGACCTTCCACCGGCGTTTGCGGCGGTGCTGCAGCAGGCGATGGACCGCGATCCGGACCGCCGCCCCGCGACGGCGGGCGAGCTGCTCGATCGCCTCGAGGGCGCCATCACGTCGCCCAACGGCAGCGTCGAGGGAGGCGTGCATTGGCTGCAGCCGGTCATGCGCGGCGGCGGCATCGGCTTGAGCGCGGTGCTCGTGCTGGCGGTGGGAGCCGCTGAGGTGACGTGGCTGCTCGAAGGATCAGGCCTGTCGCTCGTGATGCGCGCGGCGCATCGCCTTTTCGGAGTCGGCTAACTGCCTCGTATTCGGATAGTCCGGACTGACCTGGAATTGCGTTAAGCGGAATCTCGGATAGTCCGGACCATCCGAGGTAACCGTTAGACGCCGGTCCGGCCGTCGACCATCAACACCGCGTTGCACGTGAACAGCCGGTCGACCGCGAACCCCGGGTTCACGTTGGAAGGGTCCTGTCCGATCGCTGCGGCGATCTGCTGCACCACCTGCTGCGCGGGGACGTTCATGCCGAAGACCGTGCCGCCGGTGGGCATGATGTCGAGCACGCCGTTGCGCGCGACCAGGACCACAGACCCACTCCAGCTCACGCCGTTGTAGGTCCCGCTGGCGGTGATGATCGCGCCCGAGATCGAGTCGTCGTTGATGGTCAGCTTCAGGTTGGACAGGCCGGACACCTGGCCGGACTGCTGCACCGCGTTGATCAGGTCCTGCGCGGTGTACCCGCGATGGATGGCGCCGTTCTGCTCGACGTCCGCGCTGGCGCACTGCTCCACCGATGCCACGGCCACAAACGGCTCCTCGCCGTTGGCGCCCAGCCCGCTGACCCCGTCGACGATGATCGTGTAGACCCCCGCCGGCGCGTTGCTGACCAGCACCACGGGGAGGGCTCCGCTGGCCGAATACTGCTGGCCGTCCGGCGCCTTGACCGTGAGCTTCATCGCGCTGCCTGGATAGCCGACCGAAGCCTTGACCGCGCTGCCGCCTGCGTACCCGTAGGTGAAGGTCTGACGCTCGCCGTTGTGGAGCGGCGCGCCGATGTAGTTCTGCTCGGTCCCGGGCGTGGTGCCGGTGTCGACCGCGTTCGAGGCGTTGAGGGCGGGACCAAACGGATCGTTGGGGTCGGGCGCGATGGGAACGGGACCGCTGATGCCCCCGGAGGGGTTCGCCGTGGCCTGCTGGCCGGCGTTGATGGTCACGACCCCGGTCCCGTTCTGCAGAGTCACCGTGCCCTGGAAGACCTTGACCGTCATCGTGCCGTTGGCATCGATCAGCACCTCGAACTTGGTCCCGCGAACGGTCGCCGTCGCGGCCTGGCCGTGGACGTCGAAGGTCGCGCCGCTCGCCAGGTGCTGGACGTTGGTGAACGTCCGGCCGATCTGCTGCGTCAGCGAGACGTCATGCATGCTGCCGTCCTTGGAGAAGTGCGCCCCGTCAAGCGTGATCGACGTGCCCTTGGCAAGCCGGGTCAGGGTGCCGTCGGGCAGCGTGATGCCTGCCAGCCCCTTCGCGTCGGTCGCCACGGTGTCCTCCGCCTTGACCACCGCGCCGGTGGTCGCCGGGCTCGGCTCGCCCCGTCCGTGCGCGATGGTGGCCGCCGGCTGGTAGACGCTCAGCGTGCCGCTCGCGTCGACCTGGGCCTGCGCCGCGCTGTTGAGCCAGATCAGCGCCCCGCCCACGATCAGCACGAGGACCGCGAGGATGATCAGGAAGCGGAGCCCGCCGCGGCGGGGCTTGGGGGCGGGCTTGGAAGGGTAGGCGGGGTAGGCCATTGTGCGCGGCGAACGATAGCTCAGTCGGGGCTGATCTGAGCCAGATCTGGACTAGCGGTGGCCCTCGACGACCATCAGGTTGTCCCCGTTGGCCGCGGCGCACGAGTAGACCCGGTCGACGGAGAACCCGGACGGGATGGAGCTGATCGAGTTGCCGCCGATAGAGCTGAGGTTCGAGATGACCTGCGTCGTCACGTTGACGCCGCGCACGGTTACCTCGGTGATCACCGCGCCCAGGGCCGGGGTGGCGGCGTAGAAGTCGATCGTCCACGTGACTGGCAGCCCGCCGACGGTCGAGGCGTAGACGATTCGAGCCGACGCCGGCGACGCGCCGGAGACGACCAGGGTGACGCCGGTCGTGCCCGAGTCGGCAAGCGCGCTCGCGATCTGCGAGTTGCTGAGCGTCTGGCGGACGGCGCCGCCGGTGTCCACGTTGTCCGCGAAGCAAGGAGCGTCCGTGGCAAACGCGACCGCGTAGGACTCGCCACCAGGGACGTCGATGGCGTGCACGATCGCGCGCCACAATCCGGGCGGCCCACTGACGTGCCCGGTGACGGGTGAGGCGCCGTTGCGCGAGGCGTGCTCGGTCCCGCTGGGATCGATCAGCGACAGCGTCATGAAACTGCCGGGGTAACACAGCGCGACGCTGACCGTTCCGCCCGGCGAGTTGTAGTCGACCTCTGCGGTCTGGCCCGTCGCGAGACCGTCACCGGTGGAGGTCTGCGCGGTGCCCGCCGTGGTGCCGGTCGAAACCTGGTTCGCGCACTGCGCGGCGAGCGGGTACGGGTCCTGCGGGTCGCGCGCGATCGGCACCACCGGCCCGAGCGTGCCGTCCGCGGCCACGGTGATCTGCTGGCCCGCGCTGACGTTCACCGACCTGCCGCCGCCCGATACCTTCACCGTCCCGGCGAAGACCTTGATCACGTTGGTCCCGCCCGGGTTGACAACGACCTCGAACTGCGTGCCGCGGACCTCGGCGGTGACCGCGTGGCCGGCGACGCTGAAGCTCGCTCCGTTGGCCAGGTGCTGCACGTTCATGAAGGTGCGGCCCACCTTCTGCGCCAGCGCGACGGCCTGCAGGTTGCCGTTCTTCTGCAGCTGCACGCTCGTGACCTGGACTGTGGTGTTGGGCGAGAGGCGCATGTAAGAGCCGTCGGGAAAATCGATGGCGCCGTGGCCGGACTCGCCGGTTGCGACCGAGGCACCGGCGTTCAAGGGTTGGCCCGGCGTGCCGGGGTGGCCGTCCACGGTGATCGGCTGGTTGATCACGACCAGCGCGGCCGGCGCCGAGACGGCCGCCGACGCCTGGACGACGAAGAACCACCAGCCGCCTCCGGCTGCCAGGAGCGCGATCAGCACCGCGACGAGCAGGCACCCGCCGCAACCAAACCCGCACCCGCGACCGAAGCAGCCTGATTTCTTCGGCGACGCCGGCGCCGTGGCGGGTTGGGGGACGAGCTGGGAGACCGGAGCTTGCGGTGGCTCGATCGCCATCGCCGCGGAAGGTTAGCTGGTGGGCAACTGGAAATCGACGACTAAGCGCGCGGGGTTGTCGAGGACGAAAGCGCGCATGCAGGCGGGCTGGCTGAGCCCGAGCCCCCACGAGACGTTGCCCTCGAAATCCTGCGTCTGCCGGGCTTCCTTGAGCACCGCGTTGTTGGGGGCCACCACATCGGTCGAGCCGGTGAATGTGGTGCCGCCAGTCGCCGAGCTGACCGAAACCAGCACGCCGGCTGTTCCCGCGAGAGTCACGGTCTGGCCGCTCGCTCCCTGGTTGAAGGTCGGCTTGGCCTGGCGCTTCACGGTGTAGGTGGGCACGATCGCGTCGAACTGCAGGACGAACCGGTCGTAGCCCTGCTGCGCGGCGACGCGCGCCGCGATCACGTTGGCGACCCCGGTCTTGCCGCCTGATGCGTCCGCGCAGGCGAACGCGGGGAGGTTCGTGCCGGGCGGGGTGGGCGGGGTCACCGGCGGAGGCGAGATGCGCGGACCGGATGCGTTCGCCGGGGCGCTGCTCTCACCAGGCGAGACCGCTGCGCTTGGCGATAGTGAGGGTCCGCAAGCCGCCAGAATCGCGATCAGGCCGACGGCCAGGCCGATTCGCACCGGCCAATGGTATGGTCGAGGGCCGTCCGGAGCGCGCCGAGGTGGCGGAACAGGCAGACGCGTCGGTCTCAAAAACCGATGTCCGCAAGGACGTGCGGGTTCGACTCCCGCTCTCGGCACCACTCGGCACTAAACGGTCGGAGCGAGGGTTAGGTTGCGGACCAGGTTTGCGGCGCCCAGTTCAGGTGAACTCGCAAAATCGCCTCGCGAGCGCGTGCTCTTGCTCGCCCGGAGGATCGGCGAGCGCGCCGTCGCGATCTGGTGCGCGGAGCTTCTGAGCGGCGCAGTCGAGGCCGGCGATCCGCGCCGCCCTCCGATCGCGTGGCTCGGCGGACGCCACGCCGCGGCCCGGCTGGCGCAGGGCGGATTCGCTGGCACCGCCCACGAGCACTGGCCGCGCGTGTGGGCCGCCCGAGGGCTCCTGTACGCGTGGGACCCCGGGGCCGGAGAGGCGGTCCTCGCCGGCCTTCGCGATCCGGGATGGCGCGTGCGCGAGACGGCGGTGAAAGTTGCGCGTAAGCGTCGCGTCTCCGAGGCCGAGCCGATCCTCTCGCACCTGCTCGACGACGCGGTCACGCGAGTCCGCGTCGCCGCCGAATCGGCGCTGACGAGCCTGGGACGATCGACCGAATCAGGATGACGCCGGGGCTACCAGCTGCCGCCCCCGCCTCCGCCACCGCCGCCGCCTGAGAATCCGCCGCCGCCGAATCCGCTGGAGCTGCCCGAGCTGGGCGGCGAGGAAGCGATCGCGCTGGAGAGGCTCGCGTTCATCGACTCCAGGCTGCTCGACAGGAGCGCGGCCTGGAACGGTCCCTGACCGACGTACCAGCTGTTCGTGGCGCTCGTGTCGATGCCCTCGAACGCCTTCGCCCACCGCGAGACGCTGCCGAAGACGATCGCGTAGGGCAGCAGCTGGGTGAAGATCTCGGCTTTCTCGGCGAACTGCTGACGGTACTTCTCGGCAGTGTTCATGTAGAGGCGGAAGCCGAGCGTGTGCTGCATGAGGTCGCGACCGGGCGCCGTGCGGGTGGACAGCGCGCGATGCACGACGAGAAGGACAAGGCCGGTCAGGATCACGGCGAGCCCAACCAGGCCCCACCCGAACAGCAGGCCGAGGATGAACGTGAGCCCGGCGCCCGCGAGGATGACCACGATCGCCACAGCGATGGCGATGCCCCGCAGGTAGTCAGGGCGGAAGCGGAACAGCTTGCGCGACATGGCGTCGGAGTACACCTGGCTCTCCGCCGAGCGCAGCGTCGACTGGAACGTGCCCTTGAGCTCGGACACCTTCACCTGCTGCCGGCCGCCGACGAACAGTCCGTCGAGGAGCGTCATCTCGTAGGGCAGGAGTCCAGCGACGTCGCGGCCCTTGCGCGTCAGCATCCAGTCGTGCTTGCCGGCGACCTCGCTGATGGTGAGGAAGCCGCGCACGGCCAGGTCGACGATCGTCGCCGTGACGTCCTTGGTGTCGGCCGACTCGTCGAGGATCAAACCGAGCTGAGCTGGGCGCATCTTCTGCGGAGGCTCGAACTCGACCACCACCGGCTCATGCCGGAACGGCGCCTCAGGCGCGTCGCGCGGGTCGTTCGTGAGGTAGTACTGGGTCAGGTACGCGCGGTCGCGGCCGTGCAGCCACCAGAAGCGGGCGATGAGTCCGATGCCGGCGAGCATCACGAGCAGGCTGACTCCCACCGTGAGTGGGTTGACGTCGAACGCGTCCTGCGGGAACTGCCGCCGGCGCGCTTCGAGCAGCGGGGGCGGAACTGTGACCGCGCCCTTGACGAGGCCGACGACCACCGACATCTGCTCCCCGGAACCCAGCTGCCGTTTCGACGTGTACGTCGCCGTGCTAGCCGAGTTTTCAAATGCGCAGGTCTCCGTCGAGCCAGTCGGACCTTCGTAGCATGCCGCCTTCTGAAACGAACCCGAGGGAAACACCACGGTCGCGATCACCGTCTGCTTGGGCACCGGCCAGAGCGCTCCATCGACGTTCCAGAAGAGCTCGTCGTGGTCGGGGAACGCATTCATCGCGCCGACGACCTGGTAAACGATCACGTAGCGGTTGGTGCCGCTCACGAGCACGTTGGGGTCGCCGATCTTGATCACCTCGTTGTCGCTTTGGACCGAGGTCGTGTACGGGAGGGACCGTGAGCCGTCGGTGACCGAGTTGACCGTCAGCTCGTAGTAGCGGTCGCGGGTGTTGTCGTACCGGTAGCGAAGCGGGATGGTCCGGAAGATGCCGTGCTTCTGCTGCGAGCCGAAGTCCACGCGGATGTCCTCCCTGATATTCAGCGAGGAGTCGGACGCGATCGAGATCGTGGAGGCGAACGAGGTGATGACCCAGCCTTCGTCCGCGTGGGCAGGCGCGGCCGCAGCCATCACCCCTGCGCCGAGGCAAGCGGCGACGAGCGCCAGCCGGGCAGCGATCTTCATGGGCAGTCCGTATATTGCCAAGTCCAGTGACCGAGATCCGGCGTGACATCCGCAACGTCGCGATCGTGGCCCACGTCGACCACGGCAAAACGACGCTGGTCGACGCCCTGCTGAAGCAGAGCCACACCTTCCGCGACAACCAGGAGGTCGGCACGCTGATCATGGACAGCAACGACCTGGAGCGGGAGAAGGGGATCACGATCCTGGCCAAGAACACGTCGATCCGGCACGGCGACGTGACCATCAACATCATCGACACGCCGGGCCACGCCGACTTTGGCGGCGAGGTGGAGCGCGTGCTGAACATGGCGGACGGATGTCTGCTCCTCGTCGACGCGGCCGAAGGCCCCATGGCGCAGACGCGCTTCGTGCTGCGCAAGGCGTTCGAGGTTGGACTGCGGATCATCATCGTGATCAACAAGGTCGATCGCGCGAACGCCGACGCGGCGCGGACGCTGGAGCGGGTCCACGACCTGTTCCTGGAGCTGGCGGACGACGCAGACCAGCTCGAGGCGCCCGTCATTTACGCGATCGCGAAGCAGGGTCGGGCGGGGCTGCAGCCGGACCAGCTAGGTCCGGACCTCGAGCCGCTGTTCCAGGCGATCATCGAGCACGTGCCGGCGCCCATCGCCGAGCAGGGCGGCTTTCAGATGCTGGTCGCCAACCGCGCGTACGACGACTACACCGGCACGATGGCGATCGGCCGCATCTCACGCGGCAGCATCTCGCCGGGGCAGACCGTCGCGGTGCTCAGCGGCGAGGGCGAGCCTCGGCGGCTCAAGGTCGTGCAGGTCCTCGTGTATCGCGGACTCGACCGCGTCGCGGTTCCCTCCGCCAAGGCGGGTGACATCGTGCTGCTGACCGGCCTCGAAGACGTGGCCATCGGCGACACCCTCGCGGACCCCGAGTCGCCGGACGTGCTGCCGCGCATCGAGATCGAGGAGCCGACTGTGCGCATGACGTTCGGCGTCAACACCTCGCCGTTCGCCGGGCGCGAGGGCAAGTTCTCGACGACCAGGCAGCTGCGCGCGCGCCTGTACAAGGAACTCGATACCAACCTCGGCCTCCACGTCGCCGACACCGACGCCGCCGAGCAGTTCCTGATCAGCGGCCGCGGCGAGCTGCACCTTGCGGTGCTGATCGAGACCATCCGGCGCGAGGGCTATGAGTTCGAGGTGTCGCGGCCGGAGGCCATCGTCAAGGTGATCAACGGCAAGCGCATGGAGCCGGTGGAGCACCTGACGGTCGACGTGCGCGAGGAGCATGTGGGCGGCGTGACTGAGGCGCTGGGCAAGCGACGCGCGGAGATGATCGAGATCAACTACGACAAGAAGGGCGGCGTTCGACTCGAGTACCTGATCCCCACACGTGGCCTGATTGGTTTTCGGAACACGTTCCTCACCCTCACCGCGGGCACGGGGCTGATGGGTTCGATCGGGATCGGCTACCGGCCGTGGCTCGGCGAGTTTCGCGAGCAGCGCAACGGCGCCCTGACCGCGTCCTCACCGGGGACGTCGCTGACCTACGGCCTCGCCGCCGCGCAGGAACGCGGGACGACCTTCATCGAACCGGGTGAAGAGGTTTACGAGGGGATGATCGTCGGCGTGCAGAAGCGGCCCGGCGACATCCGCGTCAACGTGTGCCGCGAGAAGAAGCAGTCCAACGTGCGCTCGTCGACCTCGGACATCTCGGTGCGGCTCACTCCGGCCTCGAAGCCGAGCCTGGAGCAGGCGCTTGACTTCCTGGCGGACGACGAGCTGCTCGAGGTCACGCCCAAGCATCTGCGGCTGCGCAAGCGCCACCTCACCGAGGTCGCCCAGTCGCGGGCCCGGAGGCAGTCGGAGGCGGCAGGAATAGGCTCCTGAGGTTCGGGGTATACTCCTTGTAGCCGGCGAAGCGCCGGCGCTCACCGCAGGCTGGCTTCCATCTCGAACGGGCCTAGCTAGTTGAGTAGGCCCCGCCGTTCGAGAGATAGGAGATGGAAATGCCCACAGGCACCATCAAGAAACTGGTTTCGGACCGCGGCTTTGGATTCATCAAGGCCGAGGACGGACAGGAATACTTCTTCCACCGGAGTGGCACCGAAGGCGACTTCGACGGCCTCCAGGGTGGCGAGAAGGTTTCGTTCGAGATCGAGTCGAGCCCCAAGGGCCCGCGCGCGAAGAGCGTCCGCGTAGCCTAAGTTCGACAACCAGATTGAGCCCCGGAGCGATCCGGGGCTCTTTTTTTGGCCCAGCCTCGGATAGTCCGGACTATCCGAGGTTTTGGGAGAAGGAAGTGCGCGATTGTCCGGACTATCCGGAGGTCCGCTTAGCCGCCAAGGTATGCCCTGCGCACGGCCGGGTTGTGCAGCAGGTCGTCGCCCGACCCGCTGAGCAGGATCCGCCCCGTCTCGATCACGTAAGCCCGGTCGGCGATGCCCAGAGCGCGAAGCGCGTTCTGCTCCACCAGCAGGATCGTCGTCCCTTCGTCGTGGATCTCGTCGATGACGCGAAACACCTCATCGACCATCTGCGGTGCGAGACCCAACGACGGCTCGTCCAGCAGCAGCAGGCGCGGCCGGGCCAGCAGGCCTCGCGCGATGGCAAGCATCTGCTGCTCGCCGCCGGACAGCGACCCCGCGCTGACATCTCGTCGCTCGCCGAGGATCGGAAAGCGCTTCAGCACCTCATCGATCTTCTTGCGCGTCGCAACACCATCGCGCCGCGCCCACGTCGCGAGCTCGAGGTTCTCGAGCACCGTCTGCCGCGCCAGGATCTCGCGACCCTCGGGCACCTGGACGAGGCCGCGGCGCACGATGGTCGAGGCCTTCGCGGTAGTCAGGTCGAGCCCGTCGAACACCGCCGTGCCCGACTCCGCTCGGATGACCCCAGACAGCGTGTTGAGGATCGTCGACTTGCCGGCGCCGTTCGCGCCGATCAGCGCCACCACCTCACCGGCGCCGACGCGAAACGAAACGCCGCGCACCGCCACGATCGCGCCGTAGCTCACCGTGAGGTCCTGGATGTCCAGGATCGGTTGGTCGGGCTCCTTGGCCGATCGGCCCGCAGTGGCGGACTGCTCGACCTCCTGCTCCTCGCCGACACCGCCCGCGCCAAGGGCGCTGGTCACCTCGCGTTCACCCCCAGTGCCGAGGTACGCCTTGATCACCGTCGGATCGGTCGATACCTCCTCGGGCGTTCCGTCCGCGATCTTTTTCCCGAAGTTCAACACCGCCACCCGCTTGCACACGCCCATGACCAGGCGCATGTCGTGGTCGATCAACAGGATCGTCAGGCCATCGGCGTTGAGGCGCTCGATCAGCTCGCGCATCCCCTGCTTCTCCGACGGGTTCATGCCGGCCGCCGGCTCGTCGAGGATCAGCAGGCGCGGCCGGAGCGCCAGGGCGCGCGCGATCTCCAACCGGCGCTGGTCGCCGTACGGGAGTGTTGCGGCCTTGCGCTGCCCCACCGCATGCGCAAGGCCGACGCTCTCGAGCAGCGCGTACGCGTCGCGCACGTGACGCTGCTGCGCTCTGCGAAAGAACGGCAGCGTGCCCAGCTGCGCAAGGGTGTCGTCGCGCAGCCGTGTATGCATCCCGATGAGCACGTTCTCGACCGCGGTCAGCTCCTTGAAGAGGCGGATGTTCTGGAAGGTGCGCGCGACGCCGAGGGTGGCGATGCGGTAGGCGGGTAGGCCCGTGAGCTCATCTGACTCGAGCCAGGCCCGACCGCCCTGAAATCGCACATAGCCGGTGATGACGTTGACGAGCGTCGTCTTGCCGGCGCCGTTCGGACCGATCAGGCCCTGGATCGATCCTTGCTCAACCTCCAGCGACACTCCGTCGACGGCATGGACGCCGCCGAAGTGGCGCTGGACGTCATCCAGTCGAAGGAGCACGGACCCTGGCTCGCGGCCACCAGGCGGGCCGCACCAGCGCCAGCCCGCCGCGGCCCACGATTCCCTGCGGGCGGAACACGATGACGGCGATGAGAAAGATCCCGCTGAAGATGTTGATGTACGGACCGGCCTGCAAAAAGATGTAGGGCAGAAGCGTGACGATGAGGGCGCCTGCCAGGGGACCGAGGACGAAGCCGCTGCCACCGAGCACGGCGAAGGTCAGGATCTGCACGGCTCGCGTCACGCCGTACTGCTCGTCCAGGGGGGCGATGATGAACGAGAGGTGGGCTTCCAGCGCGCCCGCGTAGCCGGCCAGGAATGCGCTCAGGACGAAAGCGATCATCTTGTAGCGGGCGACGTTGATTCCCTGGCTCAGAGCTGCGATCTCGTCCTGCCGGATCGCGGCCCACGCGCTCCCCAGGCGCCCCTTGGTCAGCCGCCAGACCACCAGCACGACAGCGACAAGCGAGACCAGGATGATCGGGACCCCGCCTAGGGGATCTGCCGTGTGCTTCAGGCCGAGACCCTCGCCGGTGATCGGCACGTTGAGGATCACGCCAAGCCGCAGCGCCTCGACAAAACCGATGGTCGCGATCGCCAGGAACACGCCGCGGAGCCGCAGCACGGGGAGGCCCACCAGCAGTCCTAGCAGCGCCGCGAGCAAGGTGCCGGCCGCGATGTTCACGGCGAACGGCGTGTGCCAGTAAAGCTCCATGAGCACCGAGACGTAGGCGCCGACCGCCATGAACCCGGGCGCTGCCAGCGACAGCTGTCCTGAGTAGAGGACGAGGAACATCGAGGTGGCGAGCATGCCGTTGATCCCGATCTGCGAGATCAGCAGCGTGTGCGAGTTCCAGAAGCCTACCGGGTCGGAAACGAGCGCGATGAAGAAGTCCAACGTCTAGAGCCGCTCGCGCAAGCGAGTGCCGAACAACCCCTGAGGCCTCAGCACCAGCACCAGGAACAGCGCCGCGAACGCGACGCCGCCGCTGGCACCGCTCCCCAGCGTAACGAGGGCCAGGACTTCGATCATGCCGAGCAGATAGCCGCCGATCACCGCACCCGGGATGCTGCCCATGCCTCCGAGGACGATCACGGCGAGGCCGCGCACCTCGACGTTGTCGCGCCCGATGTAGGGGCTGATGTCGCCCAGCGCAAGGCCGAACATGATCCCGGCGAGGCCGCCGAGCGCCGACGAGATGACCAGGGTCAGCGAGATCATGCGGTCGACGTCCAGACCCATCAATCGCGCCGCGCGAGGGTTTTCCGCCACGGCGCGCAGGCCGCGGCCGACCTGCGTGTAGCGCATGACGTAACCAAGCACGAGCATCAGCGCGATGGTGATCGGGATGATCACGACCTTGCTCGCCTCTAGCGTCAGGTCGCCGATGTGCCAGATCGGGTCCGCGACCGTGCCTGCTGGGAAAGCGACGGAGTTGGCTCCGTCAACCCAGAGCCAGGAAAAGATCGAGGACGACGTTCCCTGCTCGATCGCGGCGACGATGACCAGCGCGAGGCCGATCGTCGAGATCAGAGCGGCGATCGGAGGCGCCTGGCGACGCCGGAGCGGACGCAGGCATACGTACTCGATGACCAATCCGATGACCGCTGAAGCCGCCAGGCCGACGATGCACGCGATCCAGAACGAGTGCCCGTACTTGACGACGACGGTGTAAGTGACAGCAGCCCCGAGCATGAAAACCGCGCTGTGGGCGAGGTTGAGGATGTCGAGGATGCCGAACACCAGCGTGTAGCCGACGGCGAACAGCGCGTAGATCGAGCCGATGAAGATTGCGTTGAGGATCTGCTGATCCACTAACGCCTCACCTCAAAAGAGGTGGGGGAGCCGGGTGGTGGCTCCCCCGCGCCTCGTCAGTTCAGCTGGCCTGAATCTGGTGATCGAGCTTGAACCCGCCCTTGCCGTCCATCTCGATGATCCACACCGTCTGCTTCACGTCGTGGGTCGACGTGAACTGGAAAGGTCCGAGCGGAGTCTGGATGTTGACCGACTCCATTGCCGTGCGCAGCTTGTCGCGGTCGCCTGCCACATCCGTGAAGGTGAGGTTTGCCCGCTTGGCGGCGTCGGCCAGGATCTTGATCCCGGTATAGCCCTGGGCCGCGAACTGGTCGGGGTCCTTGCTGTACTCGGTCTTGTACGCGTTCACGAAGTCGGCGTTGGATGGAAACGTGTTTCCGATGTACCAGGCGCTGGCGCTCCGTGCGCCCTTGCCCGCGGCACCGGCCTGGTTGGAAACGGTCGCCGTGTTGAAGCCGTTGCCGCCGAGGAACTGCCCCTGCCAGCCGAGGTTACGTGCCGTGTTCATGATCTTGGCCGGGATTGCACCCAGCGACGTGATGAAGATCACGTTGGGGTTCGCCTGCACCGCCTCGGTGACGTACGGCGTCAGGTCGGCGGCGTTCTTGCTGAACGGGATCGTCTTGACGAGATTGATTCCGTACTTGGCCACCGTGTTCTGCACGATCTTGCCGCCGTCGCTCGAGAACTTGTCGTCTTGAGCGACGAGCAGGACCCCGGTGGTCGGGTGCGCGTCGGCCGCGTAGGACTTGATGTTGTCGGGGATCGCAGTCTCCTCTCCCAGGCTGTCCCGGAAGACGTACTTGCACGGCGTCGAGTTGGGGTTGGCCGCCGTCCAGTTGCAGTCCGGCACGATGTGGATTCCGGTCGTGCTGACTGCGAGGATCGGAGTCTTCAGGCTCTCGGCCAGCGGGTGAACCGCGACGGCCGAGTTCGAAAGCGTAGGCCCAAGGAGGGCGAGGTCCTGTGAGGACTGAATCAGCGTCTGCGCCTTCTGAGCCGAAGTGGCCGCGAGCGACGCGTCGTCCTGTACCTCGAGCTCGATCATCGCGCCGTTGACGCCACCTGAGGCGTTGATCTGCTTGACGGCAAGCATGGCGCCGTCCCGACTCTGCGGCCCATAAACGCCGCCCGCCCCCGTGATCGAGAACACGGCGCCGAGCTTGATCGTCTTGCCGGCGTATGAAGAGGTGGAGGAACCGCCGCCCCCGCCGCCGGTGGAACCGCACGCGGCGACCACTAACGCTGCTACGAGCCAGGAGACGAAACGTATGCGTTTCACTTTCAATCCCCCATACGCAACTTGGCGATTCCTTAACTTATCAAACCGGCGGCGGAGGCTACGCCAGCAACCGCTTCATCAGGCGCGGGACGTTGAGCTTCGGGTGCGGGTACTCGGGATCCATCTCCTCCAGCGTTTCCAGCAAGATCCTCGTCACCGCCCAGTCCCGATAGATCTTGTCGTTGGCCGGGATGACGTACCAGGGCGCCCAGGCCGTCGAGCACCGCGTGATGGCCAGGCCGTAGGCCGCCATGTAGTCGTCCCAGTACGCGCGCTCGTCGATGTCGTGCTCGCTGAACTTCCACTGCTTGTCGGGGTCCTTCAGCCGGTCCATCAGCCGCTTGCGCTGCTCGTCGTACGAGATGTGGAGGCACAGCTTGACGACGGTGGTTCCTCCGCGCACCAGGCCTTTCTCGAACTCGTTGATCTGACCGTAACGGCGCTCGATCAGAGGTGGCTTGGCCAGGCCGTGGACGCGCGCGATCAGGACGTCCTCGTAGTGCGAGCGGTTGAAGATTCCCACGAACCCCGGGTCCGGCACGCGCTTGCGAATCCGCCAGAGAAACCCGTGCCGCTTCTCCTCCGGCGTCGGAGCCTTGAAGGTCGAGATCAGAACGCCCTGCGGGTTGAAGTTGCCGACGACGTGGGTTACCGTGCCGTCTTTTCCCGACGTGTCCATGCCCTGCAGAACCACGAGCAGGGAACGCTTGCGCTCGGCGTACAGGCGCTCGTGGTACTCGAACAAGTTGTCCTGGCGGGCGTCGATTTCACGCTGGGCTCGTTTGTTGCCGCCCTTCAGCCCAGGCTTCGACGCGGGATCGACGTCGACGATCCGGAATCGGCCGTCCTGGATCTGCGCGCGCAGCAGCGAGCGGACGTCTTTGGCCAACAGGCCGAGTGTAGGGGAGCTAGGGTCTTGAGGTTTCTAGGGCAGCTCGACCGGAACGACCGTGAGGTCCATCAGCTGGTCGCCGCGCAGGACGGTCAGGTCGAGCTTGGCGCCGATCTTGGCCTCAACCATCAGGCGCTGCAGGTCGCCGGCCTTGGTCACGCCGACCCCGCCGACGGAGACGATGACGTCACCGCCGCGCAGCTTGCCGCCCGCCGCGGGGCTGCCGCCAACGACCTCGTGCACCTCGACTCCAGCCTTGCGTCCCAGCCGGTCGGCGATCGGTGGCGGAAGAGGCCTCGTGCCGCCTGCAATGCCGAGGTACGCCCGGCGCACGCGGCCGCTGCGCATCAGCGCGGCCAGGATCGCCTGTGTGGTTCCGTTCATTGGCACCGCGAGCCCGAGTCCCATGCCCGCGACCGCGGTGTTGACGCCGATAAGGCGAGCCTGCGAGTCGGCGAGCGCGCCGCCCGAGTTGCCCGGGTTCAGCGCCGCGTCGGTCTGGATAACGTCCTCGATGAAGCGCCGATGACCGTTGCCGTCTGCGGTCGCCAGCGAGCGGCCTAACCCGCTGACGACCCCGGACGTGACCGAGCCCGAGAAACCCATCGGGTTGCCGATCGCGACGACGAGCTGGCCGACGCGCAGCTGGTCGGCATTGCCGACGCGCACAGCGTTCAACCCGTCCGCCCGGGCTCGCGCGATCGCGAGGTCGGACAGCGGGTCGGCGCCGACGACGTCGACTTCGTACTCGGTGCCGTCGATGAAAGATGCGACGGCCGAGTTGCCGGAAGCGACGACGTGGGCGGAGGTGACGAGGAAGCCGTCGGGAGTGACCACGACGCCGGACCCGGCGCCCCCGAATCCCCGCCCGGCACGGCCGATGCGCAGGCTGGCGACCGAGGGCAGGACCCTCTCCGCGACGGACGTGACGATCGAGGAGTAAGCGTCCAGCGCCTGCTCTTCGGTCGGTGTCTCGACCATGGTGTTACAAGATTACCAAGTAACAGACAGGCTAAACATGCGCCTTGGCCCGGAGCGAGCGGAACTCCTTTTCGAAGCCGTCCACGATCCGCTCCGGGTCGCCGATCAGACCTTCGTCGGTCGCCACGCCGAGCATCACGCCGCCCGCGTAGCTGAGGATGCTGATGCCCAGGCCGAGGTGCCCCGACTGGGGAACCCAGAACATGACTTTCTCGAGCTTGCGACCAGCGAGGTACAGCGGCTCGCGCGGACCTGGCACGTTGGTGAGGACCGCCGTCGCCTTGCTGCCGAAGAAGCGGAGGCCCAGCCGTTCGACCTCGACGGGCGCCAGACCCATCACGTTCAGGACGCCAAACGCGATCAGGGCCTCCGGCGATCGCTTCAGCGCGTCCATCTCCTCTTTGATCGCCCGCAAACGCTTCACGGGGTCGACGATGCCGATGGGCAGAGTGAGGAAGACCAGCCCGAATCGGTTGCCCAGCCGGTGTGCATCTTCGAGGGGGCGGAGGTTCACCGGCACCGACGCGCGGATGGCAAGTCCCGACGTGCTGTCGCCACGCTTCTCGAGGTAGCGGCGCAGCGCACCGGTTGCGGTGGCGACCAGCACGTCGTTGACGGTGGCGCCGTAGGCCTTGCCGATCGCCTTGAAGTCGTCGAGCGGCACCGGGTTCGACCACGCCGCGCGCTTGCGACGGCCCAGCGTGCCTTTGAACGCCGTCGGCGGATCCGGCGGCAGGACCACCAGCCGGCCAAGGCGATACGCGCCCTGCGCGATGCGACCGGGATCCTGCAGGACACTTACTGCGCCGGGGACCCAGTCGAGCGGTCCCGAGTGGTTGCTCCGCGGTTCACCTCGCCGGCGCGGCGATGCGGCTGGAGTGGGATCGGTTAGCGACAGCATCACCCGGACCAGCGCGATGCCGTCGGCGATGCAGTGATGGATCCTTGCCAGCACGACCGAGCCGCCGGCCGAGCTGTCGGTGCCGTCGATCAGGTGCACGTGCCAGAGAGGCTTGGTGAAGTCGAGCGGCGTGCTCATCTGCTCGCTGACCAGCTCGCTCAGCGCCTTTTCGCCGCCCGGCGACGGAAGCGCGACGTGGCTGACGTGGTTGGCGATGTCGAAATTTGCGTCGTCCTGCCAGTGCGCGACGCCTCCCCGCATGCGCGGTCGGACGACGCGCTGGTGGAACCGGCCGAATGGCGCCAGCCGCTTGTCGAGGAGCGTGCGCAGGCGCTTGAGGTCGACCTTGCCCTCGAGCATCAGCACGCCCGTGACCATCATCAGGTTGGTCGGGTCTTCCATCCCCAACCAGGCCGAGTCGACGCTGGACATCGGAACCAGGCGCGCCATAGTGCTCAGCATGGGCTCTTCCCCGCTCGCGGGGAAGTACCGCCGAAGGCGGGGATGGGGCTGCCGGAGGGGCCTCCCTTACGAATTCTTCACATCCGGCTAATGCCACCGTCGGGGCCCCAGGTTTCAATGGGCGGGTGAGCCTTGCACCAATCGACGAACAGGTCGCCACGCCTTCCGCTCCCCGACGCGGGCTGACCCGCCGCCAGGTCCTCGCCGCGGCGGCGGCGACGGGCATCGGGGTCGGAGTGATCCGCGTCCTCGGCGGCTCGATGCAGCAGATCGCGACGCCTCGAGCCTCCGGTTCCGGACTGGGCTGGATCTCGCCGCTGGGATCGGAGTCCGCGCGCGTGATGCAGCTGCTGCGCCGAACCTCCTTCGGCTACACGCAGGCGCAGCTCGAGTCCGCGCTCTCGGCCGGTTTCAACCAGACGGTCGACCGCCTGGTCGAGACCAGGCCCGCCGAGCCGGCGGTCCCGTCCTTCGCCTACACGCCGGGGGGCCGGTTCCCGATCGCCCAGCTCCAGCAGTGGTGGATCGACCACATGCTCACGACACCGACGCCCTTCGCCGAGCGCATGACGCTGTTCTGGCACGGGCACTTCACGAGCGACTACCGGAAGACGGCCGACGACACCTTCATGTACTGGCAGAACCTCACCTGGCGGCGGATGGGCATGACCGACCTGCGGTCGATGCTCATGCAGGTCACCACCGACCCGGCCATGCTGCGATACCTCGACCTGGCGACGTCCACGGGACAGAGTCCCAACGAGAACTACTCGCGCGAGCTGATGGAGCTCTTCACGATGGGCGCCGGCAACTACACCGAGGCCGACGTCCGTGAGAGCGCCAAGGCTCTCGCCGGCTGGACCGAGCCGGGGCCCGACTCGTACGCGACCGTAGTCGTCGACAAGGCCAACAACGTCACGCGCCGCCTGCCCGTCTACTCGGACCAGAAGGCCGGCGTCTTCAACGCCCGCCGCGCGTACAAGGGCAGCGTCACGTACCTGGGCAAGACGGGTCCGCTCGACACGCAGGGCGTGCTCGACCGCATCCTCGCGCAGCCCGCGACCGCGCCGTTCATCACCAACAAGGTCGTTGCCCACTTCGTGACGGCGCGCCCGTCGCAGAGCTACGTCACGGGTCTGGCCGACACGTTCCGGCGCAGCAAGTACGACATGAAGACCTTGATGCGCGCGATCTTCATCAGCCCGGAGTTCAGCGCCGGTCCGACCTACCGCAGCTTGATCAAGTCACCGACCGAGTTCATGGTCCACGCAGCGCGCGCACTCGGCGCTGGCTCGATGTCGAAGCTCGTGGCGGGCTCTGGCTCCGGCATGGGACAGAGTCTGTTCGATCCGCCAGACGTCAACGGCTGGCCCAACAACGAATCGTGGATCTCCTCCAACACGGTGGTCGAGCGCGTGAATTTCGCGACGGCCGCGGTCGCCCAGGCCCGGACGGCGCTGCCGCCGGCCAAGGACGCAGCGCGCAGCCACCTCGACGGAGTGCTGAGCCCGCAGACCTCGACGCTTCTGAACCAGGCCGCGGATGACCGCGCGCGATGGTTCATCACCCTCGCCTCGCCGGAATTCCAGCTCAAGTAGGTGCACGAAAGCATGAACAAAGAAGTCGGCATCAACCAGCTCAAGCGGCGCGATTTCCTCAAGGCCGGCCTCGTCTTCGGCGCCGGCGCGTCGGGTCTGGCGGCGGGATACGCGGCCGTGCCGGACGCGTTCGCTCGGGCGGTGTACGCGGCGAAGAAAGAAGGCGTGACCAACGACAACGTCCTGGTGATGATCCAGCTCGCCGGCGGCAACGACGGCCTGCGCACCCTCGTCCCGCTGGCCGACCCGACGCTCCACGACCTGCGCCCCAAGCTCGCCGGCCCGATGGTTTCCCAGGCGCTGCCCCTCAACCCGCAGTACGGCCTGAACCACAACCTCTCCGGCATCAAAGGCCTGTGGGACAAGGGCAAGGTGGCCATCGTCCAGGGCGTCGGTTACCCGAACCCGACCTTCTCTCACTTCGAGTCGATCCGGATCTGGGAGACGGGCGACCCGACGCGACGCCAGGTCGACGGATGGCTCGGCCGCACGCTGGCGACTAGCTACGACTCCAACGGGCATCCGCTGACGGGCTGCGCGTGCGGTGCGACGGACGCGCCGGGTGCGCTGCGCGACCTGCAGGCCACGCTGACCGTGATCCAGGACCAGAAGAAATTCGGTTTCACCGGGGGCAGCGAGGTCGAGGCAGCCGTCGGCGCGCTGTACAAAGGAACGCCCGGCATCTACGGAGCGCTCTTCGACACGGCGATCGCCACCGCGACCGAGACCGTTTCGACGCTGCGCACTTCGGCCGCGACGTACCAGCCGATGGCCGACTACACCGACAAGGTGAAGCTGGTGTATTCGTCCAAGAACCAGCTTGCCGCTGCGTTGCAGCTGGCGGCGGAGCTGATCGTCACCGGCACCGGCGTGAAGCTTCTGCACGTCACGCTCGGCGGCTTCGACACGCACTACACGGAGCTCAACCGCCACGACGACCTGATGGGGTACCTCGACTCGGCCGTGTCCGCGTTCTACAAGGACCTCTCCGCGCACAACATGTCGGACAAGGTGCTCATCGCCACATGGTCGGAGTTCGGTCGCAGGCCGAAAGAGAACGCCAGCGGCGGCACCGACCACGGCGCGGCGGCGCCGCTTCTCCTGATCGGCGATCCAGTGACCGGCGGGCTGTACGGCGCGGAGCCAAGCCTGACCAACCTGGACACCACCGGGAACCTCAAGTACGCGGTCGATTTCCGATCGATCTACCAGGAGATCCTCAGCGGTCACCTCGGCGCCGACGCGGGCAAGATCCTCGGCACGACCTTTGACCGCGTGTCGTTCCTCAAGGCGCCCGTCGCGGTCTGACCACATGAGGGTCTTTCTCGTCAAGGCGGTGGCCACCGCGCTGACCATCGGCGCGACGGTCGCGTCGGCCGTGTTCGTCACGTCGCATCTCAAAAACCCGGCCGCCCCGCTGCAGCCTTCGGTGCTGAACGCCGGCGCGTCCACTACTGCGCTAGGCGGGACGCTGACAGTCGGCCCGTCAGTGCAGCCCACCAACGAACCACCCATGACCTCGACGTATGCGTCCTGAATCTCAAGTCGGATCGCACCATTTCGAGGCGCTGGGGACGAACTGCAGCCTGTTCGCGGTCGACCGCTCGCAGGGCCGGCTGGTCGAAGACGAGTTCTGGGTTCGGCGTATTGGCGCTCGGCTGACTCGGTTCAAACCAGAGAGCGAGCTCTCCCAACTCAACGCGCACGCGGGCGAGTGGCGGCCGGTCAGCGCTGAGCTCGAGTCGAACCTGCGCGCCGCGCTCGAGGCGTTCGAGATGAGCGGTGGGCTGGTCAACGCGGCCGTGCTGCCATCCATGCTCGCGTCCGGGTACACGCGGCCGATCGCCGAGGGGCCCGGCGTCGTCACGCTCGCCGGCGCCTCGCCGGCGCCCGCGCTGCCCGATGCGCTCGAGGTGCGGGAGGGCGAGGCGCGCGTCGCGATTGGCGCCGGCATCGACCTGGGCGGAATCGCCAAGGGCTGGATGGCGGATCGCCTCAGCGAGCTCATGGGGTCGAACTGCGTGGTCAACCTCGGTGGCGACCTGCGCGCGCGAGGAGCCGGGCCACGCGGGCTTGGCTGGCCGGTCGGCATGGCGGGCGCGACCCTCATGCTCCGCGACCAGGGCGCAGCGACCAGCAGCGTGCTGCGCAGGCGATGGGGCGAAGCGCACCACCTGATCGATCCGCGGACCGGGCTGCCCGCGCACACCGGCCTACACGAGGTATCGGTCGTGACCGCGACCGGGTTCGAGGCAGAGGTCGTGGCGAAGACGGCGCTGCTGCTCGGCCCCGATCTCGCGCCGGCCTACTGCGCCTCGCGCGCGATGGCATGGTGGTTGAGTGACGTACATGACGCCTGACCAGTTCTTGTGGGTGCTCGCGCGCGTGACGGGCCTCGGCTCGTACGCGGCGCTCGCGATCGCGCTGGTCACCGGCATCGCGCTGCGCACGGCGGTGTTCGACTGGCTCGGCAGCAACCGGCTCGTCCGCTCGCTGCACGAGTACACCATCGTGCTGTGGGTTCCACTCGCCGTGATTCATGTCGTGTCGCTTCTGCTGGACGCGACGGCGAGGATCGGACTGCTCGACATCTTTGTGCCCTTCCACTCCAGCTACGGAACGCTGGCCATCGGGCTCGGGGCGCTGTCGCTCGACGTGCTCGTGCTGGTGTCGATCACGTCATATCTGAAGCGCCGGATGCGCAAGGACGTGTGGTTGTGGATCCACCGCCTGGCGTACGCGGCGTTCGTGCTGGTCTTCCTGCACGCCGTGCTCAGTGGCACGGACTTCAGCGACCCGGTCGTGTCGGCGATCACCTGGGGCTCGGCGGCAGCCCTGGTGACCCTCGGCGTGGCGAGACTGTTCGGAGGCAGGCTCCCCGCGTAAACGCGCCTAGGCAGCGATCCAGTGGCGGAGCTGGATGACGCGCTGGCGCAGCTGCTGCTCCGCCTCGAGCGGCGAATCGATCTCCTTGCGCTCGCGATGCCAGCGCTCCATGGCGAGGTCGAGCTGCGCCGTCTGGAGGCGTGAGACCTTCAGGTAGCCGTTGAACCCTGCGCGGCTCAACGCCTGCAGCCTCGTCCTGAGCCGCCGCCACGGGCTGGCCAGCACGGACACCTCCTCAGGCAGGATCGCGCCCTGGCCGCTGGCCGCCTCTTTCTGCATCTGGTCGATGAGGTTCATGCCCTCGTAGCGGATGCCGAACAAGAGCAGCGCGATCAGTCCCGCGGTGAAAGGCCCGGTCATGATCAGCGTCCGCAGGTGGATCTCGACCAGGCCGAACACGGTGTTGTCGACCGGAAAGAATGTCGCCCACGCGTCCCACGAAAAATGGCCTGCGATAGCGACGATGAAACCGGCGACGATCGCGAACACCTTTTGACGTATTGCGGGCAGCTGGCGCGCGATGCCGATGCCCGCGCCGATGTAGGCGGTGTAGGTCGCGTGACCAAAAAAGAGGCCGAGCACCTGGCGCCCGTACCACTGGATGCCGGCCGCGGCACCGCCGATCCCCTCCGGCGCGAAGATCGAGTACAGGTTGGTCATGTAGCTGATCGACTCGAGGAAGTTGAAGCCGAGACCGACCGCCGCGCCGTAGACGATGCCATCGACCACGTCGTCGAATTCGTTACGCATGACCAGGAACAGCAGGAGCACGGCGGTGCCTTTGGAGAGCTCCTCGAGGATCCCGGCCATGAAGGCGAGTGACGTGTCGAGGCCGGGTCCCGGGACGAGCGTGCGCTGCGCGGTCGACTCCCAGATGGTCTCGCCCCAAACGACGAGGCTTGTCGCGACGATCGCGCCCCAGGCCGCGGCCACCAGCACGAGGCGCCATGGCTCCTTGTGGTTGCGGTCCATGCGGCGGACGACGAACAGGCCGAAGGCCGTGGTCGGCACGCAGGCCAGGGCGCAGACGAGCGCGACGGCCGGACCCGCCGACTGCGTGAAAAGAAACACGTCGATCACGAGCAGCCAGAGCAAGACGCCCAATCCGATGAGGACTGCCGCGCGGATCAGGTGCTTGCGGCGCGTCGCGCGGTCGCGCTCGAAGGCGCGGACCATGACGTACGTGCCGAGCGTGATCAGGGCCACGGCGAGCAGGCCGTAAAGCGAGGCCCGCCCGGGAATGGTGTCGAGGTAGACGTAGTTGAGGATCGAGCTCGCCCCCAGGGCGACGATGACCAGGGCGGCGACCGCGGCCGCAACGCCGTAGCGGCGAGGCCGGAGCCTCGACTGGGGGTCGGCGGCGGGGGGAGTCGTGGCGGTGATCAAGTCCGGTCCACCAGCTCGAAGCGGCGCGCCAGGACCTCGACCGGCACCCCGCCCTGCAAGCGCTCGACGACGAACGTGTAGCGGCCGGGCAACACGTAGTGATAGCCCTGCGGAACAGCGACCGGCACGGTCGAGTGGTCGACCAGATCGGCGGCAAGAGCCGGCCCGACCTGGCCTTCGATCGACCCGAAGGAGTCGTACCACCGGGCGTCGACGGTGGTATTTCCAGGCACCGAGTTCCAGTCGACGACGGCGGCGAACTGCTCGTTGCGCGCGAACTCCGTCCGATCCGGTCCGCCAGTCGCGCCCTGGGCCGGGTCGTACTTGTAGACACCGACGATGCGCGCATGGATCCCACTGGCGACGCCGGGCCGCTCGAAGTAGGCGAACTCGATGAGGCCGATCGCGAGAATGACGACGCCGACCGTCGCAAAAACGAGCAGCGTGCGGTACAGCGTCCTCAGTTGGTCGTACGTGACCGAGCTCAAGCCCGCACAGTCGAATGGATTTGCCCGCGCGTTGTCAAGGAAGAAACGAAGGAGGTTCGACAATGCCGCGTGGTTCGTGGAGCGAGAAAAGGGAACGGCAGTACGAGCACATCAAAAAAGGAATGGTCGAACGGGGCACGGGTGAGGACAAGGCGGAGGAGATTGCCGCCCGGACCGTGAACAAGGAACGCGCCCGCCACGGAGAGACCAAGGAAGCCAGCCCGACATCGATCCACGACCTCTCGTCGGGCCGCCGCGGAGGGCTCCGCTCCCACAGCGGCTCTGGTGGGAGGACCTATGACCAGCTGCGCAACGAGGCCAGGGCACGCGGAATCCGGGGACGGTCCAGAATGAGCAAGGCGGAACTGGAGGGAGCTCTCAGCCGCTGATTCGGTGAGGTAGGGGAGCGTGAATCGGCGATTGCTCTGCGCGGGGGGAGGGGCGCTCGTGGCGCTGCCGTTCCTTGCCCTCCAGGCTGCCTTCGAGGTGCGCGACCACCCTGCCGCCCTTCAGGCATGGCAGCAGCTCGCCGTGGCCAACGCGATCCTGCTGATCGGAGCAGCCGCGGTTGCGGCAGACTTTCCGCTTGCGAATCGGACCGGCCGCGCCCTGCTGGTCGGGATAGGGATCCCCCTGCTGCTGCCTGGCCCGACCGTCCTGGACGTAATGGTCCCGGCGTTCCAGCCGGGATATGACCTCGCCTCGTGGCCTCTCCTCCTCATCCCGAACCTGGTGCTCCTGTTGCTGCTGGGCGGGGCGGAGGCGGGGATCTACCTGCTCGCGACGAGGCCGAGGTCGGCGACGTAGGGAGGGCGGCGCCGTGGTGCGGCGGAGAGGAGTTGAACCTCCACGACCTTGCGGTCACTAGCTCCTGAAACTAGCGCGTCTGCCATTCCGCCACCGCCGCAGATGGGGCGAAACGTGAGTATACCCAGGCCCTGATGGTGTCCCGAAAGGGCGCAAGCTACGCCTGCACCGAATGAAGCAAGCCTGGTTGATCGCCGTCGTTTTGCTCAGCGCATGCGGCGGATCGGAGCCGGCGGCTGAATCGACGCCAACCCCGCCCGTCGCGGGCTCGCTCGGCGACACGTGGGCGTGGGACGGAGCCGCCTGGCACCGCGCAGCATCCACCGGCCCGGTGCCCACCTACTCGGCGTCCCTCGCCTACGACGCCAAGCACAAGGTCTACGTGCTCTTCGGCGGGCACACCTTTAAGGGCGAATCGGACGAAACCTGGACCTGGGACGGTGCCCGGTGGAGCTTGATGTCGCCTGCCCACACGCCGGGTGCACGGCGGACCGCAGCCATGGCCTACGACCCTATGCATCAGGTCGTGGTTCTGTACGGCGGTCTCGTCGCGGATCGCGGCGAGGGCGCGGCGGGAGCGGACACGTGGACCTGGGACGGGACTGACTGGAAGGAGGCCGGCTTGGCGCCGGGTGCCCCGGGCCACCGAGAGGGCTCGAGCATGATCACGGCGGGGGACAGGGTGATCCTGTTCGGCGGCCACAACGCCAATGTCGACTACTGGGGAGACGCGTGGACCTGGGACGGCGCCACCTGGTCGCGCCTCGACAAGGACCCGACACCGCGCGGCCGCGGCAACACCGCGGTCGCCTGGAACCCCACCGACTCAGCGCTGCTG
>DATIOJ010000120.1:0-14366 GCA_035473355.1 Candidatus Limnocylindrales bacterium | reverse complement strand
CGGGCCACCCTTGACCGCCTCGTAGCGGGCCGCCGAGAGAATGCCGGGCACCGACAGCAATTCCGGTAGATGTTCCTTGTTATACCACTCGTTGAATTCCTGCGCGTCCTTGGCATCGATATCGACGTACACCAGGAAAATCCCACGACCCTTTTGTGCCATGTTTCCGTCTCCTTTTTGCAGCGTAGCAGGATAAGTGCGTCGATTTACGACGGCATTTGGCCGAGATAGTCGCGCTTACCGAGATTGGCGCCGGTGCTGCGGAGGATGTCGTACGCCGTCGTCGCGTGGAACTGCACCTGCAACATCGCGAAATGGTACAGATAGTTCTGACACTTGAACTCGCGCGGCTGGCCACCCACCGGAACCGTGATGACGGTATCTTCCTTGCCGTCGAGCTGATCCGCGCGCAGCCCCTTCAGGAAGTCGACGGTCTTGTCGATGCGCGCCTGCATCTCGGCGAAGCTGTTGTCCTGGTCGGGGAAGGACGGCAGGCTAACCCCGGCGACCCGGCCGCCCACGAGTGTGAGTGCCCCGAGCCCTGCAACTGTGATCACGACAACGAGTAGTCGCTTCGACTCTCCGCGTTAGCACCCCAGAAAAGAGCTGAAGGAGGCTCCGATGGATCTCGCGTCTACTCCACTGTTGCCGCACGGGTACAAGGTCCCGGCATCTCGCAACGAGCCGCCGGCGAAGCGACTCCGGCGCCTGCTGGCCGAGAAACCCTACGTGTTTGCTCCCGGCGTCTACGACCCCATGGGCGCGCAGCTAGTGATGTACCACGGCTTCGACGCCGTGTACTTCAGCGGTTATTCCTTCGCGATCGGCCACCTGGGCACCACCGACATGGACCTGTACTCGTCGGTCGAGATCGCCGACGGTGCACGCCGTACCGTCAGCGGCCTGCGCAAGTTCCAGCTGACGATGGCCATGGGCGACCCGGAGAAGAACGTGGCGCCGACCCACCTCGAGATACCCCCGGTCGTCGTCGACATGGACGCCGGCTACGGAAACATGTTCAACGTGCAGCGCACCGTCGAGCTGTACGTCAACGCCGGGGTGGCCGCAGCTCACCTGGAGGACCAGGTGATGCCGAAGCGCTGCGGGCACATCGCCGGGAAAGCGCTCATCTCCGCCGACGAGTTCGTCGGCAAGCTGAGGATGATGCGCGCCGCGGCCGACGATCTCGGCCACAACGACTTCATCATCATCGCCCGCACCGATGGCGTATCTGCGACCGAAGCTCCCGAGTCAAAACGCGGCCTCGAGCTGGCCATCGATCGCGGCCTGCGCTACCTGGACAGCGGCGTGCCCGACCTGCTGTGGTGCGAGTTTCCGACCGCCGAGCGCGGACCGACGGAGACTTTCTGCACGGAGATCCGGAAGCGTTTCCCCAAGGCTCGCTTCGCCTTCAACTATTCGTCGTCGTTCAAGTGGTTCAACGAGAAGAGCCCTATAACGTGGGACGAGCTCGGTCTGCTTGGAGTGGGCTTCATCTTCATCACGCTCGCGCTGCAGCACGCGGCCGGCCACGGGATGTCGGTGCTGTTGAAAGACCTCAAGCAGGACAAGGAAGAGGGCTACATGAACCTGCAGCGGAAGGAGTGGGCCGACGGCGCCGAGATCCCGACGCGCTCGCACCACCTCTTCACCGGCGTGCCCTACCACCACCACCTCGGCCAGGAGTACGGCGCGGCGCGGCTGAGCGAGGACATCGGCGAGCACCTCGAAATCTCCAAGGTGGTCTGAGGGGGCCGTCTAGACTTCGCCGTTAGAGGCGAAGGGGTTGCTGCTCTTTCCATTCCGCTACATCTGGTGGCTGCTCGGGAGCGTGCGTCGCTCCTTCGGCAGGCCGCCCGAGTTCGTCGTGTTCGTGCTCGAGGAAAGCATGCCGGCGCTGCCGGATCTGCCGCGCCCGTTCTGGCAGCGCTTCGCAGGCCGGCCACGCTTGAGCGTCAAGGAGCTTGGCGACCGTTTCGAGGCCATCGCGCGTGACCCACGGATCAGGGGCGTGGTGCTCCACATGCGCACGCCCGGCATGTCGATGGCGACCCTGCAAGACCTGCGCGAGCTGGTCACCAAGCTGCGCAAGTCGGACAAGCGGGTCGTGGCATGGGCGCCCTCGTATTCGACCGGCACCTACTACCTGGCGTGCGCGTGCGACGAGATCCTGCTGATGCCGACCGGAATCGTCGCCCCACTCGGATTCGCCACGACCGGCACGTTCCTGGCCGACGGGCTGGCTCGCTTTGGGATCGCGGCTGACTTCATCCAGGTCTCGCCGTACAAGTCGGCGGCGGATCCGCTGACGAAGTCGAAGATGTCCGGCGAGCTTCGTGAGCAGTTCACCTGGCTGCTGGACTCGCAGCACAGGGAGCTGGTGGCCGCGATCGCCGAGTCGCAGCGGCTGGACGAGACGGGCGCCAGGGAGCTCATCGACTGCTCGCCGTACGGCGATGACCAGGCGGTCGAGAAACACGCTGTCAACGCCGTGCTTCACGAGGAAGACCTGCCCCGCCACCTGGGCCGCGACGGCGGCAAGCCCGCGACCCTCGGCTCGTGGGACCAGGCGCAGCGCAAGATGCGGGCGGCGGCGCCAACGCTGCGCCGGGGCCGCTACGTCGCGCTGTTGCGGATCGAAGGCGCCATCGTCGACGGGCGCTCCGGCCGCGTCCCGGTCCGGCCGCCGATCGAGGTGCCGCTGGTCGGCGACGACCGCGCGGGCGACCTGAGCGTTGTCCAGCTCGTGCGCCAGGTGGCCGCCGACCGCCGGGCCGCCGCCGCTGTGCTCTACGTAAACTCGCGCGGCGGATCGTCGACTGCATCCGAGGCGATGCGTCGGGCGCTGGAGGTTCTCGCCAGGCGCAAACCGCTTGTCGTGGTCATGGGTCCGGTCGCAGGGTCGGGCGGCTATGACGTGGCTACGCCCGGGGCATGGATAGTGGCGCGGCCGAGCACCCTGACGGGGTCGATCGGAGTGCTGGGCGGGAAGATCGTCACCGGTGCCCTGTGGCAGAAGCTCCTCATCAACCGCGAGACGATCGCGTTCGGCGACCGGGTGACGATGCAGGGCGACGAGCGTCCTTACTCGGACGTGGAGCGCGACATCATGCGCCGCGAGATCGACCACATCTATCGCACTTTTCTCGGCCAGGTCGCCGCGGCGCGCAAGATGACAGTCGAGCAGGTGGAGCCGATCGCTCAGGGCAAGGTGTGGACCGGCCGCCAGGCGCTGGAGCGAGGGCTCGTCGACGAGCTCGGCGGCGTGGACGACGGCGCGCGCAAGGCGCGGGCCCTGGCGGGCCTGTCCGAGCGGACCAGGGTGCGCGAGGTGCACGCGCCGCGCCGTTTCGTGCCACCGCTGCCCGAGCCCGCGACGGCATGGTTCGCATACGTGCTCGAGGGGCTCTCGGTGCTGCGCCGCGCACCGGCGCTCGCGGTGATGGAGTACCTGCCCGGCGAGCTGACCTAGCTGGGATTTACCTCCCCGCCTTGCGGGGAGGTCGGCGGCGAAGCCGCCGGGTGGGGAGTACAGAGGGCTGTCGGTCGGGCAAGGAAGAGACTAGGTCTTAACGTACTGGGTTGGCAGGGGCCGACCTAGAAGGCAACTCTGTTCTGGTGCACTCGCCAGCAACACGCCGAGCCCGCGAGCTCCGTAACGGCATGACGAAGGTCGAGCGCTACCTCTGGTCCCGGTTATGTAATCGACGGCTCCGTGGGTTTAAGTTCAGGCGCCAGGTCCCGATTGGTCCATACTTCGCCGACTTCGCTTGCCTGTCCGCCCGCCTGGCCATCGAAGTCGATGGACCCACACATCTCGAGGAATCGGATGCCCGAAAGACGGCTTACATCGAAGCGCGGGGTTATCGTGTAGTCCGGATTCCAGTGAGCTACATCGATGAATCCATGGACGCTGTAATGGACCTGATTGATCTGGAGCTGGACCGTGTCACCACTCCGTCGCCAATGCGAAGTTCCTAGAATCCCCACCCGGCCGCCGCGCGGCCGACCTCCCCACAAGGTGGGGAGGTGAATCACTCAGACTCGAGCGGGGGGAACCTCCACGGCTGCCGTTCGCGCACGACCTCGTACACCGCCGCGACGATGCTCTCGCGGCTCGGCTTGGAAAAGTAGTCCCCATCTGGTCCGTAGGCGGGCCGGTTCGGCGAAGCCGCAAGCGTCCGCGGCGCTGCATCCAGGTGCCACCAGCCCTGCTGCGCCTCCAGGACCTGCTGCATCATGAACGCCGACGCTCCGCCCGGCACATCCTCGTCGACGCAGATGAGCGCGTGCGTCTTCTCGAGCGAGCGCGCGAGCATGTGGTCGATGTCGAATGGGTTCAGCGTCTGGACATCGATCACCTCGCACGACACGCCGAGCCCCTCGAGAGTTGAAGCAGCGTCGAGGGCGATCGCGCAGCACGCGCCGTAGGTCACCAGCGTCGCGTCGGTACCCTCCCTCAGCACCTCCGGAACGCCGAGCTGAACAGTGAACGACCCAACGTTGTCCGGCACCCGCTCCTTCAAGCGGTACCCGTTGAGCACCTCGATCACGATGCCCGGGTTGTCGCCCTGGAACAGCGTGTTGTAGAACCCCGCTGCCTGAGTCATGTTGCGCGGCACGGCGACGTAGATGCCCTGCAGGGCGTTCAGCAGCACCGACATCGGCGAGCCCGAGTGCCAGATCCCGACCAGGCGATGGCCTTTGGTGCGGATCACGACCGGCGCCTTCTGCCCGCCGACGGTGCGCCAGTGCATGGTGGCCAGGTCGTCCGATGCCGTCTCCAGCGCGTACAGGAAGTAGTCGAGGTACTGGATGTCGCAGATCGGCCGAAGCCCGCGCATCGCCGCCCCGATCGCCTGCCCCAGGATGGTCGCCTCGCGGATGCCCGTGTCGGTGAGCCGTAGATCGCCGTACTTCGCCTGCAGGCCCTCGAACACCAGGTTCACGTCGCCGAGCCGTCCCACGTCCTCGCCGATGACGAAGATCCGCGGGTCGCGGGCGAAGTTGGCGTCGAAGTTGCGGACCAGCACCTGCCGCCCGTCGACGACCGGCGACTTCTCGGAATAGACCGGAGCCACGACCGGGACCTTCAGCGGCGACTCGGCAGACTGGCTGTACAGAAACGAGTTGTATCGCTCGTCGTTCTCACGCCGGTACTCGGCCACGAATCTGGCCAGCTCATCGCGCTCGGGCGACTCGAGACCACGGATCTGATGCAGAGCGCGGGACGAACTCGACATGACCAGCGATCGGGTGACCTTCGTCGCCTCATCCAGCGCGTTGGTGATCTCCGCCACCTCGGGCATGTCGATCCGGCGCAGGATCGCGACCGCCTTGTCGCGCTCGGCGCGGATCGGAGCCTGGAACGCTTCCCACGCCAGGTCGCGCGCCGCCTCGACCGCTTCCTTGTCGGCTGCCTCCCACCCCTCGATCTGCGACTCGCTCGCCACGCCGAACTCGATGATCCAGTCGCGCATGCGCGCGACGCAGTCGTACTCGTTCTCGAAGCGCAGGCGCTCTTTCGACTTGTAGCGCTCGTGACTCCCGCTGGTCGAGTGACCCTGCGGCTGCGTCATCTCGGTCACGTGGATGAGGGCCGGCTTGTGCTCTCGCCTGACCTTGTCGACCGCGTTCGCGTACGTCTCGACGAGGGTGGGATAGTCCCAACCGCGGACGACGTAGATGTCGATGCCGGGCCGGTCGTCGGGCATGAACCCGCGCAGCACATCCGAGATGGAAGCCTTGGTGGTCTCGGCGGTGATCGGGACCGAGATGCCGTAGCCGTCGTCCCACACCGACATCGCGACCGGTACCTGCAGCACGCCGATCGCGTTGATCGACTCCCAGAACAGGCCTTCACTTGTCGCCGCGTCGCCGATCGTGCCAAACGCAACCTCATTGCCCTTGACGGAGAAGCCGTCCGCCACGCCACTGAGCTGCGGGTTCTCCCGATAGAGCTTCGAAGCGTAGGCGAGGCCGACGAGCCGTGGCATCCAGCCCGCGATGTTGGATACGTCGGCGCTCGAGTTCGGCGTGTCGACCGAGCGCGTGAAGGCGCCGGCCCCATCGAGGAAGCGCGTCGCAAAGTGGTTGCCCATCTGCCTGCCGCCCGAGGCGGGCTCGGCCTCGAGGTTGGCGTTGCCGTAGAGCTGGGCGAAGAACTGGCGGACGTTCGACATCCGCGTGGCCCACATGAACGTCTGGTCGCGGTAGTAGCCTGCGCGCCAATCCCCGCCCCGGAACACCTTTGCCATGGCGAGCTGCGCCAGCTCCTTGCCGTCGCCGAAGATGCCGAAGGTTGCATTGCCCCGGAGCACTTCCGCTCGGCCGATCACGCTGGCGCGACGGCTGCTGAAGGCGAGACGGTAGTCGGCGACGATGGCCTCGGCGGTAAGGGAGAACCTCGCCTTGCGAAGCTCGCGCGCCATTGCTGCAGGTTAACGCGGGGCCACGCCAAAAGTCCCCGCCGGGAGGGCAGCGGCGCGACCTACGCCGAGCTGACGCGCTCCACTTCCGGTTCGCGCCGAAGCAGGCCCGGGCGGCTGGCCTGGAGGGCTTCTTTCATGTGGACGTAAGCCTTGGCGAGCTCCCCGCGCCGCTCCAGGATCTCCGCGTACAGGCCGTGGCACTGGAGCAGTCGCTCGCGCATGCCCAGAGCCCCGAATCCGCGGATCGCCTGCTCGAACTCGGCGTCGACGACATCCGGTTGCCCGCGCCGGTCCGCGATCCGGCCGAGCCACACGTGAGCCTCGGCGATGCTCGCGCCTTCACCCAGGCGCTCTGCGAGCGCCAGCGCTTGCCTCGCCTTGTCGAAAGCGTCGTCCACGTTGCCTTCTTGCATCGAGAGCTCGCACAGGCTGAGCAGCACCTGGCTGCGGCCGAACTCCAGGTCGGTTTCATCACATAGCTCGAGCGAGCGGTCCAGGTGACGTCGCGCCTCGGCCACGTCGCCGCGCGCCATCAGCACCAGGGCCAGGTTGTTTTCCGACCTCGCGAGCGAAACGCGGTCCCGCAGCACGTCGAGCAATGCGACCGAGCGCATCGCGTAGCGCGCCGCGGCCTCGACGTCGCCGGTCTCGTGGTAGGCCTTGCCAAGTCCGCTGTACACGCGCGCCGCGCGGCGCAGGTCGAACACGGACCCGCCGATCTCGATCGCCTCTTGGTAGGCGGCGATCGCGGCGTCCCAGTCCCGGTTGGCGACGTGGACGCTCGCCAGGACGCCGAGCAGTCGCGCCTCAGTGGGGCTCGGCACCGGCTTCAGCGACCGGCACACCGCAAGAGCCTTTTCAGCAAGACCCATCGCATCGCTCGACTGGACGGTGTTGGCGAGAGCGGCCTGCGCACCGATGCACTCGGCCAGCATCACGCCGTCGTTGACTGCCTCGAAATGCGCGCGGGCCTCGACCAGGAGCGTGGCGGCCTGTTCAGGCTGGGACGACGCGAGGTACGCCTGGGCCAGGAAGTAGCGGATCCGCCCCAGGCGAAAGGCTGATGTTCCGCGCTCGAGCAGGGCGGTGCCGACTGCGATTGCCTCCGGGTAGCGGCCGTCGGCGACCATTCCCTCGAGCTCGATCAGGCTGGCCTGGGCGTCGTCGGCGGCGCCCACCGGCTCGGCGAGGAAGAACTCGACCGGCTTGCCGGTGCGCCGGGCGATGTGCTCGAGGGTCGGTAGCGAGGGCCGCGTCCGGCCGGTCTCGATCAGGTAGATGGCCGGCGCGGTGACGTGTCCCTTGCCGAGCTGGGCGAGGCTGAATCCCGATTCGAGTCGCGCCTGCTTGACCGCCCCAGGCCGGAGGTTGATGCCGGGGAGCCTGCGGCGCTTGACCTGCGCGTCCGTCGCAACTGGTGCGTCAGGACGCCCGCTGGCCACGGCTCGTCACTTTATCCGAAACCCGGCTGACAAGTCTTTATCAGGTTTTGTAACGCTCTTTTCAGCCAGAAAACGGGCCGCCGGCTATTCAATGCGCTAATTCCGCGCTGACTTAACGTTGTTAATTTAAACTGGCATTGCGCAGGTCGCGGTCAGAGTGCTTCCCGCCGCGGCCCGCGCCCTCCCCTCCGGGCCCCCTTCCTGAGACACACCCCTCAGGGAGGGGGATTTTTGTTCTCTCTTCCCCGCGCCCCTCCGGCGCTTTGCGCCACCTCCCCATGAAAGGGGAGGAGGGGAAGTACCCGGCCTTGGCCGGGGGATGGGGAGAACGGAATCCCCCTCTACGCCGAGGGGTACGTCCCGAACAGCTTGATCTCGGCGCTGGCCTCCTCGAGGTCGCTCAGCGCCGCCTCCGCGCTCGCCGCCGCGGACGGCTCCCCATTCAGCGAGAAGTCCAGGTAGAAGCGGTACTCGAACGGCCGGCCCATCATCGGCCGGCTGTCGAGCCTCGTCAGGTTGACCCCGCGCCGGGCGAAGCAGTCCAGGGCGTGGGCCAGGCTGCCCGGCCTGTGCGCGGTGACGAAGGCGATCGAACCCTTCCATCCCGCGCTGGCGTCGCGCGGCCGCGTCGGCTGGCCCTTCTCGACCACAACGAAGCGTGTCCGGTTCTCCGAGTCGTCCTGGATCGACTCGGCGAGGACGTACAACCCGTACCGGGCCGCCGCCGCCTTGCTGGCGATCGCCGCGGTCCCAGGCTGACGCTGCTCGGCGACCGCTCGCGCCGCACCCGCGGTGTCGTGATATGCGACCGACCGAATCTGGCGAGCGTGAAGGTAGCGGTCGCACTGCGCCAACGCTTGCGGATGCGACAGCGCACGCTCGACCGGCCCCGGCCAGCCGAGAAGGCAGTGCCGTACCGGCTGCACGTGCTCCCGGACGACGCGCAGCCCGGGCAGCTCCCACAAGAGGTCGGACACTTCCTGGACGACGCCCGCGCTGCTGTTCTCGACCGGCAGCACAGCCGCTTCGACGGCGCCCATGTCGAGCGCGTCGAACGTCAGGCGAAAGGTCGCGAACCCGGTCGCCTGGGCGTCGGGGAACAGCGCACTGACCGCCTCGTCCGAGTAGGCGCCGGGCTCCCCCTGGTAGGCGACCTTTTTCCCGGCGCTGCTCACCCGAAAATAAGGTGGCGAAGCGTATCCGCCACGTGGTTGTGGTCGGTCAGCTGGTCGGTCACCGGGGGGTGTCCATTGCCTTCATGGCCATTCGTGCCGTTGGCCTCCGACATCGCCGCGATCTTGCGCAGGTCCTCGTCGGTGACTTCCTTCTTGGTGTCGGCCAGCTGGAGGAAACGCTGCCATGCGGCATCCGCGTTCGCGGCGTCGGAGAGGGTGATGCCCAGACGGCTCAGCCGGTGGTGGAACGCGTGGCGTCCCGACCGTGCCGTGAGCACGATCCTCGAGTCGGCCAGCCCCACGTCCTCGGGCTTCATGATCTCGTAGTTCAGGCGGTCCTTCAGGACGCCGTCCTGATGGATGCCCGACGCATGCGCGAAGGCGTTCGCTCCGACGACCGCCTTGTTGGGCTGCACCGGCGTGCCGGTCAGCTCCGAGACCAGGCGCGAAGTGCGCGTGATCTCAGTCGTCTCGATCGCGCACTCGAGGCCAAGCTTCGCCTGGCGCACCTTGAGCAGCATCACGACCTCTTCCAGCGACGTGTTGCCCGCGCGCTCGCCGATGCCGTTGATGGTGCACTCGACGCGCCGCGCCCCCGCCGCGAGCGCCGCCAGCGTGTTGGCGACGGCGAGCCCCAGGTCGTTGTGGCAGTGCACCGAGAACAGCGCCTTCTCGCTTCCGCGCGCCTCGTTGATCACGCGGCGTACCAGCTCGCCGAACTCATAGGGCAGGCAGTACCCGGTGGTGTCCGGGATGTTGATGACGTTCGCTCCGGCCACGATCATGGTCTCGACGGTCTCGACCAGGTAGTCGGGGTCGGCGCGGCCCGCATCCTCCGGTGAGTACTCGACGTTGTCGCACAGCGACCTCGCGTACGCGACCATCTCCGCGCCCCGCTTCAGCACCTGCTCGCGAGTCATGCCGAGCTTGCGGTTGATGTGCACGTCCGACACCGACAACACGATGTGGATCTGCGGCTTCTCCGCTTCTTTGATGGCACCCCAGACCGCGTCGATGTCCTCGCGCACCGCCCGCGCAAGCGCTGTGACGGCCGTCCCGCGGATCTCCCGCGCAATGCGACGGCACGCCTCGAAATCGCCGGGCGAGGAGATCGGGAATCCGGCCTCGATCACGTCGACGCCGAGCTTCTCCAGCTGGCGCGCGATGCGCAGCTTGGAATTGGAGTCGAGGTGAAATCCGGGCGACTGCTCGCCGTCGCGCAGCGTCGTGTCGAAGATGAATACGCGGTCCGGGTTCGCGTCTCTCATTTTTCTACAGGCTCCAACCAGGTCATCATCGAGCGCAGCTCGCGTCCAACCTCTTCGATCTGGTGACTGGCGTCCTTGCGCCGCATCGCCAGGAATCCCTCCCGTCCATTCGAGTTCTCGTCGAGCCAGCGCTCGGCAAAAGACCCGTCCTGGATCTCGGCCAGCACCTCCCGCATCTGCTGGCGCACGTGGTCGTCGATGATCCGCGGGCCGGAGACGTAGTCGCCGAACTCCGCGGTGTCGGAGACCGAGTAACGCATGAAGCCGAGACCGCCGCGGTACATCAGGTCGACGATGAGCTTCAGCTCGTGGAGGACCTCGAAGTAGGCCAGTTCGGGTTGATAGCCGGCCTCGACCAGCGTCTCGAAACCTGTCTTGACGAGCGACGCCACGCCGCCGCACAGCACCGCCTGCTCGCCGAAGAGATCGGTCTCCGTCTCCTCCTTGAACGTGGTCTCGAGGATGCCCGCGCGTCCAGCGCCGAGCGCACGCGCGTAGGCGAGCGCGCGTGGCCAGGCCTTGCGCGTCGCGTCTTGATAGACGGCGATCAGGGCAGGCACGCCCTGGCCGTTCGTGTAGGTGCTCCGCACCAGGTGGCCGGGACCCTTCGGGGCGATCATCGCCACGTCGATGTCGTGGTTCGGCTTGATCTGCGCGAAGTGGATCGCGAAGCCGTGCGCGAACATCAGCATCGACCGCGGCTGCAGGTGGGCCTCGATCGACTCGCGGAAGAGCGTGCCCTGACCGGCGTCAGGGGTGAGAACCATCACCACGGACGCTTCCGAAACCGCCTCCGGGACGGGGACGGCACGGAGGCCATCGGCCTCCACGCGCTCGATCGACTTGCTGCCGGGATAGAGACCGACGCGCACGTCCTCCCCACTGTCGCGAAGGTTCAGCGCGTGGGCGCGGCCCTGGCTGCCGTAACCGATCACCGCGACCGGCTCGCCGAGCGAGGGTGGACAGTCGGCTTCGTAGTGGATCTTCATGCGGTCCTCCTCATCACGACGGGGCCGGAGCGCACCACGTCGACAATTCCGTGCCGGGTCAGCTCGTCGACGAACTCGCCGACCTCGTCGCGCTCGCCCGAGAACTCGACCGTCGTGCCCTCCGGTCCGCTGGCGAGCACTTTCGCGCCGCGCCGCAGGAGGCCGTCGAGCTCTGCCGCGGCTACGGTGGCCACGACCAGCTCCCGGGAGTGCACATCGTCGCCGGTGAGGTCTTCGACCTCGACGACCTCGACCACGCGCTCCAGCTGCTTTCGCACCTGGTCGGCTTCGGCGTGACCGTGGTCGATCTGCAGCGTGAGGCGGATGCGGCCTGGGTCGCGGCTCGGTCCGACGGAGATCGCCTTGACCTGGAAGCCTCGGCGCCGGATCGCGCCCGTCACCTTCGTCAGCGTGTTCGGCCCGTCCTCGACGAGGACGGAAAGCACGCGGACCTTGTCACTCATTGATCGGGCGCCTCCCAGAACTCGTTGAGCGACTTGCCCAGGGGAACGATCGGGTAGACGTTCGCCTCCGGGTCGATGCGGAAGTCGATCAAGAAGGGACCCTTCGTGCGCTCGGCGGCGTCGAACGCCGGCGCGATGTCCTCGAACTTCTCGACGCGCACAGCCGGCAGGCCGTACGCCTCGGCCAGCTTGACGAAGTCCGGCATGTGGGTCAGGTCGACCTGCGACCGGACGCCGCCGTAGAAGTCGTCCTGGAACTGGCGGACCATGCCGAGGGAGAAGTTGTTGAGCAGCACGATCTTCACATCGAGCTGGTGCTCCACCGCCACCGACAGCTCCTGCGCGGTCATCACAAAGCCGCCCTCGCCCGCCACGCACCAGACTGGCACGTCGGGGCGGGCAAACCTGGCCCCGATCGCGGCAGGGAGCGCAAAGCCCATCGTGCCCGCGCCACCCGAGTTGATGAACAGCCCGGGCCGGTCGTAGTTCCACCACAACGCCGCCCAGATCTGGTTCTGGCCGACGTCCGCCACGACGATCGCCTCGCTGCGAGCGCGTCGGTACATGTCGATCAGCACGTCCTGTGGCTGGAGGCGGCCGTTCGAGTGCTTGTAGCGAAGCGGGTGCTCCTCGCGCCACGCGTCGATCTGGGTCAGCCACGCGCCCCGGCCTTCGTTGAGCTCGCCGATGTGCGGCTGCATCGCGTGCAGCGCCTGCTTCGCGTCGGCGACGAGCTCGATCTGGGGGCGGACGTTCTTGCCCATCTCCGAGCCGTCGATGTCGATGTGAATGAACGTCTTGACCTTCGGTGCAAAGTCGGCGAGGCGCGCGGTGACGCGGTCGTCGACGCGCATGCCGACCATCATCAGGACGTCCGCGTTCTGCACCGCCTTCAGGTTCCAGCCCGTACCCATGAAGCCGGTCATGTGCAGGGACAGAGGGTGCTTGACCGGAAAGGCGCCGATGCCGAGCAGCGTCGTCCCGACCGGCGTGGCCGCCGCCTCGGCAAGATCCTGCAGCTGCGACTCCGCGTGGCTCAGCAGCACGCCGTGGCCGGCGAGGATGACGGGGCGCTCCGCCTTGCTGAGCGCCTGGGCGGCCTGTCGCGCGTGGTCGAGGTTGACGTGGCCGTTGAGGCGATAGCCGGGGATTTCCAAACGCTCGGGCGTGACGCGCTCGGCGTCGGCTTGCTGGACGTCCTTGCAGATGTCGATCAGCACGGGCCCAGGCCGGCCGGTGGTGGCGATGTGGAACGCCTCGTGGATGACGCGAGGCAGCTGGTCGATCTTCGTCACCAGATAGCTGTGCTTGGTCACGGAGCTCGTGGCGCCGATGACGTCCGACTCCTGAAAGGCGTCGCGCCCGACCTGGGTGCTGACGACCTGACCGGTGATGGCGATCATCGGCACCGAGTCCATGTAGGCGGTGCATAGCCCGGTCACCAGGTTCAGGGCGCCAGGGCCTGAGGTGGCGAATACGACCCCGGGCTTGCCGCAGGCACGGGCGTAGCCGTCTGCCATGTGCGCCGCGCCCTGCTCGTGGCGGACGAGGATGTGCTTGAGCCTGGGGTGCTCGTGCAGGTGCTGGTAGATGGGCAGGTTGGCGCCGCCGGGGTAGCCGAAGATGTACTCGACACCTTCGCGCTCCAGCGCTTCCAGCACCATGTCGGCTCCGGTCACTTGCTTGGCGGGCTCCTTTGAAAATGAGAAAGCCCCCGCCTCTCGGTCGGGGGCTTTTGCGATCTAACTGGTGGTCTGGCTAGTTCGCGCGCGCCCCCGTTTGGCCGAGGCCAATAAGGCCCAGAAGGCCGAGGAGCGCTACGAGGCCGCGGGACGACTTCGCCATGAGGTTGTGAATGTTAACGAGCGGAGGGGTGGTTCGGGTTGTGGCCAAGGCACAAATTTCCGCCCTCGTCTGTGCGTAAAGTTGTCGTTCCCATGGCTCGTACCCTCGCCCAGAAGCTGTGGGACGCCCACGTGGTGCGTTCGGCCGAGGGCGAGCCGGACCTCCTGTTCGTCGATCTCCACCTCGTCCACGAGGTGACCTCGCCCCAGGCTTTCGAGGGCCTCCGGATGGCCGGACGACGCGTCCGGCGGCCGGACCTGACCGTGGCGACCATGGACCACAACGTCCCCACGCGCGGAGGCGTGCGGTCGGCGGACGAGCTGTCACGCAAGCAGATGGATGTCCTGGCTGACAACTGCCGCCGCGAGGGCATCCCGCTGCACCAGATCGGCAGCCGCCGCCAGGGCATCGTCCACGTCATCGGACCGGAGCTCGGCCTCACCCAGCCCGGGATGCTCATCGTCTGCGGGGACTCGCATACCTCCACCCATGGCGCCTTTGGCGCCCTCGCCTTCGGGATCGGCACGTCGGAGGTCGAGCTGGTGCTGGCCACGCAGTGCCTGCCCCAGAAGCGACAGGGCGACCTGGCGGTGAACGTGACCGGCGCACTCCGGCTCGGCGTCACGGCCAAGGACATCGTGCTGGGCCTGATCGGTCGGACGGGCACGTCGGCCGGCCAGGGCCACCTCGTCGAGTATCGCGGGCCGACTATCGAGGGCCTCTCGATCGAGGGCCGGATGACCGTCTGCAAC
>DATIOJ010000119.1:0-33132 GCA_035473355.1 Candidatus Limnocylindrales bacterium | reverse complement strand
TCATCCTCGACACGGCCGGCCGACTGCACGTGGCCGCGGAGCTGATGGACGAGTTGAAGCGGCTCAAGGCGGCGGTCCCGGTGACCGAATCCCTGCTCGTCGCCGACTCGATGACGGGCCAGGAGGCGGTCAAGGTGGGGGAGGCCTTCGGCCGGGAGATCGGACTCGACGGCGTGATCCTGACCAAGCTCGACGGCGACGCCCGCGGCGGCGCGGCGCTCTCGTTGCGCGTGGCGACTGGTCAGCGGATCCGGTTCGCCGGCACGGGCGAGAAGCCGGGCGACCTCGAGGTGTTCCTGGCCGATCGAATGGCTTCGCGGATCCTGGGCATGGGCGACGTGCTGACCCTGATCGAGAAGGCAGAGCGCACCCTCGACAAGGACAAGGCGGCCGAGGTCGAAAAGCACCTGCGGGCCGGTCAGCTGAGCTTCGACGACTTCCTGGCCCAGATCCGCCAGCTCCGCGGGATGGGCTCGCTCGAGGGAATGCTCGAGATGGTGCCCGGAGGCGGCGCGCTCAAGGGCCAGATGGCGGGAACCGATCCCGAGAAAGAGATGAAGCGCATGGAGGCGATCATCCTGAGCATGACGCCGCAGGAACGGGCGAGGCCCGACCTGATCGACGGCAAACGCAAGCGCAGGATCGCCCGCGGCAGCGGCGTGCAGCCCGCCGACATCAACCGGCTGCTCAAGGCCAGGGAGACGATGCAGAAGCTCGCGAAGCAATTCGGTTCGACGGGACGCAAAGGTCGGCTCGCCGGACTTCCCGGAATTTTTGGACAAGGAGGCGCAGGTTGGTAAAGATCAGGCTGAGGCGAATGGGGGCGAAGAAGCACCCCTTCTACCGCCTCGTGGTGGCGGACGCGCGCTCGCCGCGCGACGGCCGCTTTATCGAGCACCTCGGGTACTACGACCCGATGACCGAACCAGTGCAGGTCAAGATCGACGTGGACAAAGTGATGAAGTGGCTGCAGCAAGGCGCGCAGCCGAGCGAAGCAGCGCGCAGCTTGTTGAAGCGGGAGGGAATCCTTGAGCGACGTGCAGAGAAGCCGACCCCCACGGCGTGATTTTCGGCGCGGCGGTTTCAACCGAGGCGGCGGCGGATTCAGACGTGACAGGCCCGCTCCGAGCGGACCCGGCGTCGACTATCGCGCCATGGTGGAGTACGTGGCGAAGTCGCTGGCCGAAAAGCCCGACGAGGTCTCGGTGGAGGCGTTCGAGCGCGGCGGTGGAACCGTGGCGATAAAGGTCAAGCTCGCGGACGAAGACGTCGGCCGCTTCATCGGCAAGGCGGGGCGCAACATCGAGGCAATCCGCACCCTGGTTCGCGTGGCCTCGTCGCGCGATCGCAAGCGCGTGTTCGTGGACCTCGCCAACGCCTCACTTACGTCGCCACCATTCCCGGCGCGCGGCCGGCGGCCCGGCGGCGAGGCGACGGCGTGATTCGAGTCGGGCAGGTGATGGGAGCTTTCGGAGTCGAGGGAGCCGTCAAGGTAATGCCCTTGACAGACTTCAACGACCGATTCGACCCGGGCGTGAGCCTGGTGCTCGACGGATGCGCCCGCCGGGTCGAGTGGAGCCGCGAAGGCGCGCCCGGCCTGGTCGTCAAGCTGCAGGGCGTGGACAACAGAACCATCGCGGAGCTTTTCCGCGGCCGCTACCTCGAGATTCCGGACGAAGAGGTGCGAACGCTGGAGCCCGGACGGTTCTATCACCGCCAGGTGGTCGGGCTATCGGCGGTGACCAGCTCCGGTGAAGCGCTGGGCGTCATCGAAGAGGTCCTGGAGCGGCCGGCGAACGATGTCTGGGTCAGCCGGGAGGGCGCGATCGAGCACCTGATACCGGCCACCAAAGATGCCATCGTCGAGGTGGACCTGGCGGGCGGCCGGATCGTCGTGGCCGACTGGCTCCTGAACGTCGAGGACGCGAAAGAGGACAGCTGATGAGATTCGACGTCGTCACGATCTTCCCGGCCATGTTCGACCCTGTGTTCAAGCAGGGCGTGGTCGGGCGCGCGATCGAGCGCGGAGTGATCGAGCTCCATGCGCACGACCTGCGCGAGCACACGCATGACCGCCACCGCCAGGTGGACGACGTGCCGTTCGGTGGCGGGCCGGGCATGGTCATGAAGCCGGAGCCCGTGATCGAGGCGGTCGAGGCCATCCGGAAGAGCAACCCGGGCCCGATCCTTATAACCGAGCCGTGGGGCGAGCGGTTCTCGCAGAGGATGGCGGCGGAGCTCGCCGCCGAGCCAGGACTCATCATCGTGTGCGGCCGCTACGAGGGGATCGACGACCGCGTGCGCACCGGGCTCGGGGCGCGCGAAGTCTCCATCGGCGACTACGTGCTGAGCGGCGGCGAGATCCCCGCGATGGTGATCATCGACGCGACGGCAAGGCTTGTGCCCGGCGTGGTCGGAGACCCCGGCTCGCTGGCGCAGGACAGCTTTTCGGACGAGACCGGCGAAGTCGCCACGGGCTGGCCGCAGTTCACCCGGCCGGCCGAGTATCGAGGCATGAGAGTCCCAGAGGTGCTGCTGTCGGGCGACCACGCCCGCATCAGGCAGTGGCGCCGGCAACAGGCCGCTCAGAAACGGCTACCCACAAGGAGTTGAGATGAAGATGAACGTGATCCAGCAGCTCGAGAAAGAGCAGCAGAAGCACAAGGTGCCGGCGCTCCGCGCCGGTGACACGGTGCGCGTGCACGCCAAGGTGGTCGAGGGCACGCGCGAGCGCATCCAGGTGTTCGAAGGCACCGTCATCCGGGTGACCGGTGGCGGGCTGCGCCAGAACTTCACGGTGCGCCGGGTCACGCACGGGGTCGGCGTGGAGAGGACGTTCATGATCCACTCGCCGCGCATCGACAAGATCGACGTCCTGCGCCACGGCGACGTGCGCCAGGGCCGGCTGTACTACCTGCGCGGCAAGGTCGGGCGCGAGGCGCGCATCCGCGAGCGGCGCCGCCTGGTGGCCGAAGTGGGCGAGTCCGAGGAGCCCGAGGAGGCGCAGGAGGAAACCGCGCCGGAGGAAGAGGCGCAGGGAGTCGAGTCCTAGGGCTGTTAAGGAGCTTGGCCGCAGCCCGGCCGCCGACTAATCTCGAATAGATGCGTCCGAGGCTCTGGGTGTTCGAGCGACAGGCGGCGGCGATGGGCTACCAGGTCGTCGCGGGGGTCGACGAGGTAGGCATGGGCCCCCTCGCCGGTCCGGTCGTCGGCGGCGCCGTGGTGCTCCGCATCGGTGACCGCATCCCCGGCCTCAACGATTCCAAGCAGATGACCGCAGAAGAGCGGGATCGCGTCGACGCGATCATCCGGCGCCGCGCGGTCGCCGTGTCGGTGTGCGCGGTCGACCACACCCAGATCGACAAGCTCGGGCTCTACCGCGCGCGCATCCTCGCGCACGCCGGCGCGGTCGCCGGCCTCAGTGTGAAGGCCGAGTACCTCCTCATCGACGCCTTCGACATTCCCGACACACCGCTGCCTCAGCTGGCCGTCGTCCGGGGCGACAAGATCTGCGCCTCGATCATGGCCGCGAGCATCGTCGCGAAGGTCGCCCGTGACCGAACCATGATCGAATACGACCAGCTGTACCCCGGATGGGGGTTTGCCGACCACAAGGGTTACGCCACTCCGTCGCATCGCGCCGCGATCCGCCGACTCGGCCCAAGCCCCATTCACAGGACGTCTTGGGCGCCCTTCCGCGCCTACGAGCTGGCCGGCCTCACGAGCTAGGCCGGGCGGGCGAGCGGGCCGCGGCCGGCCTGCTGCGCGAGCGGGGCTACGAGGTCGTCGGCGCCGGCTTCCTGGCCCGCCGCGGTGAGCTGGACCTCGTGTGCCGGCGGGGCGACACCCTGTTCATCGTCGAGGTCAAGACCCGGTCGGGCGATGCGTTCGGCACGCCGCTCGAGGCGGTCGGTCCACGCAAGCGCCTGGCGATGCGAGCGGCCGCCGCCGAGTATCGAGCTTTGTCAGAGTGGCGCGGTCCGATCCGCTTTGCGGTCGTCGGGCTGACCCTGACCGCCGAGGGCGGCTTCGACGCCGAGCTGACCGAGGACCCGTTCGACTAGGCGGCCGAGATCTGTCCCTCGAACGAGCGAAGCCGCCACGTGGCCACCAGTAGCATCAGCGCCACGACCGCGGCTCCGGCGATCGCGAGCAGGATGGCGATCAGGACGCCGGCGGCCAGCACGCCCGCGCCGCTCGGCAGGCCCTCGATGCTCGTCGTGCCGGCGAGCAGATCCGGCGAGACGTGCAGGAGCGCGAAGGCGCCGACGCTGAGGAGGCCAAAGCCGAGCTCGGCCCCCAAAGCGGCGAACGTGCCGGCGACGCCGACCGCCCGCCGGTCGTCCGTCGACTCGAACTTCGGGTCGATCGCGCCCGCGGCGACGCCGATGCAAACGCACCCGGCGCTCAGCCAGATCGCGAGCACCAGGAGCTGCAGCGTGTCCGCGGGCCGGTTGCCTGCCACGGTCGAGCTGACGACGCTCAAGACGATCGCGATGATCACCACAGGTATCAAGGTGACCTGGACTTTCGCCCGGATCAGCTGCGCGTACGTGATCGGTGCCAGGCGCAGGAGGAGGAAGCCGCGCCGCTCGCCTGGCACCGAGGGCGTGGCGAACATCATCGACATGAAGAGCGACACAAACGCGATGACGAAGACGTCGTTCCAGAACGCGCCGGGGCCGCCGGCCGGCCGCACGAGCACAAACCCGTACGCGATGAGAAAGATCACCGCGGGGAGGAACCGGCTGAGCCGCCGGATGTCGCGCCGGTACGCGATCCAGTCCTTGCGCGCGATCGCGAGCTCGGGTGACGCGAAGCCACCTCGCGCCGCGACGGTCACGGGCCGGGCGCTCCTCGTGCGCCAGCTTGCGGAAACTCCCCCCAGCAGGCCGAGGCCGGCGAGCAGCGTCCGTTCGTAGAGCACCGCCGACACGAAGACGATCGCCGCGGTGACGGCCAGAGTTACCAGCGTCCACGTCAGCGACCCGACCACGTCTCCGGCAATCACCGAGCTCAGCGCGTGCCCCGGCCATGCCGAGGGCACCCACTCGATCCGCTGAAACACCGAGACGATTCCATTTATGTTGGGGCCGGAACGGGCCGTGAACGACCGGCGGATGGTGATGTTCCAGACCAGGTAAAGGCCCGCCCCCGTGACGCTGGCGACAGCGACCGCCACGTCGCGCGCGATTCGGGCCGGCACCCAGCGCAGGACCGCCGCCATGATCGTGGCCTGCAGCGACGTGATGAGCAGGACCTGCACGGCGACCAGCACCAAAGCGAGGACGTAGAACAACGGCGACGCGCCCGAACCCGCGCCCACGCCGACGACGAACGTCAGGAACAGCGCCGCCACCAGAGCGTTCGCGCTCATGGCGAACAACGAGCGCGCGAGGAAGATCTCGGAGCTCCTGACCGGCGCGAGGATCAACTGCATAAGGTCGCGGCCCGCGAAGTACGTGGCGATCACGGTGGGAAAGCCGACCACCAGCATCAGCACCGAGAGCGCGGTGAATGCGCCGTCGAGGACTGGGTCGCGGGCGCTGGGGAGCGAATGGCCGGTCGCGAACGCGACGGCAAAGAGCGTGCCGCCGAGGATGAACGCGGCTCCGCTGCCGAAGATGGCGACCCCGACGATGCGCGCGCGGTTGCCCCTGCTGATCCGGTTGCGCCATGCGCGGAGCTCGGCGCCCAGGATGATCGCGACGGTCGAGCGGTTCACGTGCGGGGCTCGAGCAGACGCTCGATCAGGTCCCGCGACTCAGGTCCGGCGGTCAGTCGCAAGAACAGGTCCTCGAGGGACGCCTGCGCGGTCCCGGCTTTCGCCCGCAGCTCGTCGATCGTGCCGGTGGCGACGAGGTGGCCGTGGTCGATGATCGTGATCCTGTGGCACAGAGCCTGGGCGACCTCCAGGATGTGAGTCGAGAGCAGCACCGTGGTGCCACGCGATGCCAGCTCCTCGAGCAGGTCCTTCACCAGGCGAGCTGACCGCGGATCGAGCCCGTTGGTCGGCTCGTCGAGGAGGAGCACCGAAGGCTCGCGGATGAGGAGCGACGCCAGGCCGATCTTCTGCTTCATGCCGTGGCTGTAGGCGCCGATGAGCTCGGTGCGGTCGCTCAGCTCGAACAGGCCGAGCAGCCGCTCGGCGCGCTGCTGGCGCTCGGGCCCGCGCGGCATGCGGTAGAGATCGCCGACGTAATCGAGAAACTCGCGCGCCGTCAGGTATGGGTGCACGAAGGGCTCTTCATCCAGGTAGCCGAGCCTGGCCTTGGCTTCGAGGGGTTGCGCGAAGATGTCGAAGCCGTCGATCAGCGCGCTGCCCGCGGTGGGGCGGACGAGTCCGCACAGCATGCGCAGCGTCGTCGTCTTGCCGGCGCCGTTGGCGCCGAGGAAGCCGAAGATCTCGCCCCGCTCGACCTGGAAGGACACCCCGTCGACCGCCCGCACCAACCCGTACTGCTTGACGAGGGCGCGCGCCTCGACCGCGATCCGCGGCCGGGACTCGCTCATCGCCAGTGCCTTGCCAGCTCGGACGCGTAGACCTTGCCGACCGTGTCCGCGTTGGCGAGCAGCCAGTTGTCGAGCCGACGGGTTCCGCGCGGCCTCTCGTGCGAGACGAGCAGCTCCGACATCAAACCCTCGAGCTCCGGCTCGTTCAGCACGATGTCGTTGACGAACCGGCCGATGAGCCTCACTGCGCGCAGCGTGTTGCGCGGCGACATGTACACGAAGCGGGGATGGCGGCCGACGGCGATCGCGATCGACTCGACCATCTCGCTGTAGTAGACGACGTCCGGCCCCGCCGCATCCACCGTCAGGTTGTCCACCTGCTCAGCGGCCCAGGTCGCGATCTCGGCGACGTCTTCGCCCGCGACCGGCTGCACGCCGTAGTCGCCCCGGCCCGGGATGCCGAAGATCGGAAGCCGGCGCAGGAGCCAGGCGATGTTGTTGATCAGGATGTCGCCCTGGCCGAAGGTCAGGGTCGGCCGCACGATGGCGTAGGACAGCCCGGAGTCGCGCACCGCCCGCTCCGCCCGCGCCTTGCCGGCGTAGTAGTCGAGCGGCGAGTCTTCCGAGGGATTGCTCACCGAGATGTGCACGACCCGGCGCACGCCCGCATCGCGCGCGGCGCCCACGAGGATCCTGGTGTTGGCGACCGCCTCGCCGAAACGGACATTGCCGTGGTGGAAGCGGACCCAGTAGGTGTTGTAGAGGACTTCGGCGCCGCGCATGCTTTCGACCAGCGCGTCGCGGTCGACGAACTGCAGCGGCGCGACCTCGGCCTGGACGTCCTCCGCTCCGGCGCGCTGCGGATGATTCGTCAGCGTCTTGATCCGCCGCTCCTGCGCCATGAGGCGACGCGCGATGAACTTGCCGGTGAAGCTGTACGCGCCGGTCACGACGTCGAAACCGGCAGGTCGTTCCTGGCTCAAAATGGAAAACGCGTCAGGTCGTAGGCTGCCGAACCGGGCAGCACGTGTCCCGTGATTACCACACGCGGCCGGTGGCGCACGGCTTCCGCTGGGTACACCTCGGGCCGCATGCCGTTGAAGATCGGGAAGCGCAGCGTGCCGTCGGGCGACCACTCCGAGTAGCGGATGCTGACCACGAGATCCGGCCTGACCCAGTGGACGGGGCGGATCATGATCGGCGGCGGGTCGAGCGGAGAGTCTTCGGTGGAGAGCTCCGCCAGGCGCTCCCGGAGGACGCGCATCGCGTCGTCGTCGAACCCGCCTCCGACCGTGCCGCACGGGAGCAGCCTGCCGTCCTCGTGATAGCCGACGACCAGCGCGTCGAACGGCCGCTCGCCGGTCCAGCCGATGACGACGAAGTCGTCCGACTTGACCGCCTTGACCTTCAGCCAGAACGGGCTGCGCTGGCCCGGCACGTAAGGGCTCTGCCTGTGCTTGGCCACGACCCCTTCGAGTCCGCGCTCGAGGCATGCTTCGAACAGCTCGACCCCGTCCTCGTCGATGTGCTGCGGCACGAAGAGGTGGCCTCCCGCTTCGACTGACTTGGCCAGGCGCGCCCGCCGTCTCACCACCGGCTGACGGATGAGCGGCCGGCCCTCGAGATACAGCGCATCGAACGCGAGATATGCGGTCGGAATCTCGTCCTTCATGCGAGCTCCCGCCGTGAGGCGCTGGCGCAGCCGAGGGTAGTCGGGGCGCCCGTCAGTGTCGGTGGCGACGAGCTCACCGTCGATGACGCTCCCCGGCGGCACGCGCCTGGCGGCCGCGACCACCTCGGGCACGTCGGCGGTCAGGTCGCTGAGCCCGCGGTCGCGCAGGCGCACCGTGCCGTCGGGATCGCGAAACAGCACGCATCGGAGCCCGTCCCACTTCACCTCGAACAGGTACTCGGGTGAGCTGAACGGCGCCTCTGCCGATGCGGCCTGCATCGGACGCACCTCGGCGGGGAAGCTCTCCAGCTCGATCGAAAGCTGGTCGGGGTCCGCCATACGGCTCACATTAGGCCCCGAGCGTTCTGAGGGACCGGCTACGAAGCTTTACGTCGTTTCCTGGTCTCGGCCGCCGGCTTCTCACGCCCCGCGCGCTGCTTCTTGGCCTGCTCCACCGACTGACGGAGGGCCTCCATGAGGTCCATGACCTTGGCGGGCTGCGGCGCCTCGGGCGCCTCGATGACCTCGCCCTCCATCTTCGCCTGCACGACCTTCATGACCGCCTCGCGGTAGTTGTCCTTGTAGCGGCTCGGGTCGAAGCTGTCGGCCAGGCTCTCGATGAGCGCCTTCGCCATCTCGAGCTCCTTGGGGTTGATCTTCACCTCGTCCTCGAGGCCCTTGAGGCCTTCGCTCGAGCGGATCTCGTCCGGCCAATGCAGCGTGTTCATGATCAGCGCGTTGCCGTTGGGGTGCAGGGCGGCGAGGTGCTCCTTGTCGCGGAGCGCGATCTTGGCGATCGCCATCCTGTCGGTGGCCTCGAGCGCTTTGCGCAGAAGGTGGTACGGCTTCTTGCCGAGCTCTTCCGGCTCGACGTAGTAGGCGCTGTCGAAGTAGAGGCCGGGTTCGACATCGTGTACCGGGACGAACTCCTCGATGTCGATGGCGTGCGCCGTCGGCAGGGGAAGGTTGTCCAGGTCCTTGTCGTCGATGATCACGTAGCGGTCCTTGCCGATCTCGTATCCGCGCTTGATCTCCGCGTACTGGACCTCGTGGTCGCCCTCGGCGCACCAGCGCTTGTAGGAGATGGGGGAGTTGTGCTCGCCGCACAGCTGCCGGAACGAAACCTTGGCGCTTGACTCGGTGGCGTTGTAGAGCCGGATCGGGATCGACACCATCCCGAACGAGACCACGCCTTTCCACATCGACCGCGGCATGGCGACGCAGTTTACCTCCTAAGTTCGTGGTTGGCTACCTTTCGTAAGCCGATGAGTCGATAGTCGTCACCGGCCGACGTCGCGTTTCTCCATGGCAAGTATCGAGCTTCCGACCAGGACGAGTGTGAGCAGGAGGAGCAACGCTACGCTGCGCGCATCGATTCCGGTCGCCAGGGGGGTGCCGACCAACCTGAAGGGCGAGACGGCCTGCACCCAGCCCGGCAGCTCGAGCGGGCCTCCGATCTGATCGTCAAGGTAGCTCGCCAGCACAATAGCGCCGAACAACGCGGGCGCCGCCCTTGGCACCGACGAGGTGAGGAATGAACCGGCGGCTCCCAGGACGACGCTGAACAGGACCAGGAGCAGACATGCATCGGCAAGGCGTGCCGAGTCCAGCGCCAGGTCCAGGGCGCGTGACGTGAAAGTCACCGCGAGACCGCTCAGGGCTGCGAGGGCGGCGGTGGTGATAGCAAGCGAGGTAAGGCGTTCGAGCACCAGCCTCGATCGCGAGTAGGGAGCGCTCAACGCAGCCTCGAGCCGTCGATCGCGGTCATCGCCCGTCCAGCGAGCCACGAACGCGAAGACGACCGCGACCGACATCAGCAGAGCCACGTCGAACCACGTCTGGCCGAGCACCTGGGCGTAGAACACGAAGATGTACTGCGGAAGGCCGGGCAGGCTGCGCGGAAGAGCGAGCAGATCCTGCATGGAAGCTTGCGCCGCGGCCACCAGCACGACGCCTACAGCGGCGAACGCGATGCTCCACGCGGCCAGGGCGAGCCGTTGCGGGTACAGGTCGCGGGAGACCGGGAGGGCGAGCAGCGAAACTCGTGACGGCTCGAAGGTCGTGCGGCTCGGTTTTCCTGAGGTAATCCGCATCGGAGCTGTGCTGAGGCGATGCGTGGAAACAAAAGCGGCGAGGGCGAGGCCGAGCGACGCGATCGCGAGCAGGATCGCAAAGCCGCCGGCATCGAATTTTCCGCCCGGCGAAAGCGGCATCGACAGGTCGTAGTAGCGGAACGGTGACAGCCAGCGCACTGTAGCCAGTTGTCCGTAGACGCGGCTGAGACCGTTGAGGAAGAAAAGCGCAATCAGCAGTCCTCCCGTGACGACCGACGCGGCGGGCGCGATCTGAGCGACGATCAGGCAGATCGCGTAGCACGCGATCGCGAGCGCAACGAGGAGCAGGCCTGCTTCACCGAGGCCGAGCCCGCCGACCGATTCGCCACCTGACGCCACGCCGACGGCTACCCCCACGCACGCCGCAGCCGCGGCGATGCTCACGGAGATCGCGAACGCAGCTGCGCGCGAGAGCGCCTGGCCTGACGTTGAGGCAGTCGCCGATACCATCGCCCACGCAGCGAAAACGATCGCGAGCGGCTCGAATGCGCGCAGCCCCAGGTAACCGGCGACGGTCTCGGGGTGGACGGGCGGCGGGATAAGGACCGCGTCGGCGGTGGCCTGGAGCGAGAGGGAGTACCCGAAGGCCGCGCGCTCGGCGAACGTGTGGCCCGCCATCCGGAAGTACGCCGCCGACTGGAGGACGGTCACGACGAATCCCGCGATGGCAAAGGCGAGGACGCTCCACCGTGCTTCCTTCAGCGCTCGGAGCGTCGCTCTCATGGCGGCAGCGCTTTGCGGCTCCGCTCATCGAGCTCCCCACGCAGGTCTTCGACCCTCATCACCGCCGAGAGCTTCCCCCTCCGTAGGACGCCGACGACGTCGCAGTGCCTTTCGACCTCGGCTGCCATGCGCGACGCCAGCAGAATCGTCGCCCCGTCTTCGTGGGTCTCGTCGATCAGCGCGTGCAGCTCGGCCGCTCCCCGCTCGTCGAGATCCTTGGCCGGCTCGTCGAGGATCAACAGCTGGGGATCGTGCATGAGGGCGAGAACGATCGCGAGCTTTTGCCGGTCGGCCCGGCTGTACGCACGATGGCGACGACCCATGTCGAGGTCCAGGCGCTCGGCAAGTTCGCGCACGCGGTCCCTGTGCACGCCGCCCCGCAGGCCAGCCAGGTACGTGACGATCTCGGCACCACGCATCGAGCCGAATTCCGGCGTCACATCGGGCACATAACCGACCCTCCGCTTGACCTCGACCGACTCGCGGACGCAGTCGAGACCGAAGACGTAGGCCGAGCCGCGTGTGGGCCGGATCATCCCCATGAGAAGGCGGATGGTGGTCGTCTTGCCGGCCCCGTTCGGCCCGAGGTAGCCGAAGACCTCTTGCGGCGACACCTGCAGGTCGAGGTCGAAGAGCCCGTGGCCGGCGCCGTAATCCTTGGTGAGGCTCGACGTCCTGATCGCGGCGACCGCCATTTAGACGAGCATATAGGCGATGAGGCTCGGCGACCTCGAGCTGCACCTCCTGGTGACCGACCACTGGAAGGCGGACGGCGGCCTGATGTTCGGCGTCGTGCCCAAGATCCTGTGGGAGAAGCAGAAGGCCGCCGACGGCAAGAACATGATCGACTGCGCTTGCGTCTGCCTGGTCGCGCGCAAGGACGGACGCGTGATCATCTGCGAGACCGGCATCGGCAACAAGCTGAGCGAGAAGCGCGCGCAGCAGGTCTCCCTGCGCGAACCGGAAGGCATGCTGCACGCGCTCAAGCGCCTCGGCATCCAGCCCAACGAGGTCGATGCCGTCGTCACGACCCACCTGCACTGGGACCACGCCGGCGGCCTGACACGGCGCAACGAGCTGGGCGCCCTCGAGTTGACGTTCCCGCGCGCCAGGCACTTCGTGCAGCGCAGCGAGTGGGACTTTGCGCTGCGTCCGGACGTGCGCAGCCGGCCGAGCTACATCATCGACGACTTCACGCCGCTGGCGGACGGCCACCACGCGGTCGAGTTTCTCAACGGCGATGCTGAGGTTCTGCCCGGCGTACACATCCGCCACGTCGGCGGGCACACCCCTGGCAGCCAGGTGCTCATCCTTCAGTCGGGCGAGCTCGCGTGCGCGGTGACCGGCGACCTGGTCTGCCAGACGCCGCACCTGCGCGTCCCCTGGAACATGTCAGCCGACATCGAGCCGCTGCGCGTCTTTCAGCAGAAGTCGCGGCTGTTCGAAGAAGCGGAGAACCATCGCTGGCTGCTCGTGCTCAGCCATGAACCGGACGTGCCCGCGGGCTACCTCGAAGAGGGTGGCGTGTGGCGCCCTGAACCGCGCCTCACGTGAGCTTCACCACGCGGGACGGCCGCAAGATGACGTATCGGAAGCTCGGTCACGGGCCGGTGCTGGTCTGTCATCCGGGGGGTCCGGGCCTCTCGTCGACCTACCTCGGTGATCTCGCCGGTCTCTGGGAGCGCTTCACCCTCGTGATTCTCAACCCGCGCGGCACCGACGGCTCCGACCGGCCGGCGGACCCCACCGCATACCGGCTCGACGACTACGTTTCCGACCTCGAGGATCTTCGGCAGCACCTGCGCCTCGAGCGGATGCTCCTGTTCGGCTACTCGCACGGCGGGATCGTGGCCCAGGCGTACGCGCTTGCACATCCCGCGCGCTTGCAAAAGCTGGTGCTCGCATGCACCGCGTCGAGTTTTGGTGCCGAGCAGGAGGCGGCGACGCGCGCGGCCAAGGAAAAACGCTCCGGGCAGCCCTGGTTCGCCGACGCGAACGCGGCCAGCAACGAGGACGTCGACGCCGTGACCGACCAACAGCTGGCTGAGCTTTTCTTTCGGATGATGCCCCTGTACTTCGCGCATTTCGGAGAGGCCGAGGCGGGTTATCTCGACACGTTCCGCTCGGAGACCATGAACGCCGACGCCCTTCGTGCCTTCGGCGCAGAGGTTGCGACCCTCGACCTGCGGAGCCGTCTGGGTTCCATCGAAGCTCCGACCCTGGTCATCACGGGTGAGGAGGACTTCGTGTGCGGGCCGGTCTGCGCGGACGAGATGGCCGCCGCGATTCCTGGATCGCGCAAGGTGATCGTCGGTGACGCGGGACACATGGTCTTCATGGAGCAGCCGCGCGCTTTTCATGACGAGGTGGCCGACTTCCTCGAGCCTTCTGGGTCTTAACAACCAGGGCTGAAACAGCAATCCCTCGGCAGTAACTTCGAGCCGTGCTCGGAACCGTCGACTCGTGCGTGCTCGCCGGCCTCGACGTGCGCCCGGTCCACGTCGAGGCGGACATCGGGCGTGGTGGCGCGGGCACGTTTTCGCTGGTCGGCCTGGCGACCATGACTGTGAAGGAGGCGCGGGAGCGGGTGCGGTCGGCGATCCGCAACAGCGGACTCGAGTTTCCGCGCACGCGCCTCACCGTGAACCTGGCGCCGGCCGAGATGCGCAAGGAGGGCACCGCACTCGATCTGCCCATCGCGGTGGCGATCCAGCTGGCCTCGGCGGCCAAACCGGCACCCGCGGGCAGCGCGTTCCTCGGCGAGCTCGCGCTCGATGGGTCCTTGCGCCACGTCGACGGCATCCTCGTGGCCGCCCGAGGTCTGCGGCAGCTCGGCTATGAGATGGTCTTCGTGCCCGAGGTGGACGCCGCAGAGGCGACGCTCGTCGACGGACTCGAGGTGATCCCCTGCGCGTCGCTCAGCGCGCTGGTGCTCCACCTGCTGGGCGGAGATCCCATCCCGCCGGCCCAGCGGGGCCAGGGAATCGCGCCACCGTCCGCTTGCGTGGAGCACGACCTCGCCGAGATCCACGGGCAGGAAGAGGCGAAGCGGGCCCTCGAGGTCGCGGCGGCAGGCGGCCACCACCTGCTGCTCAGCGGTCCGCCCGGCGCAGGCAAGACGATGCTCGCGCGGTGCCTGCCTGGCGTCCTTCCTCCGCTCGAGCTGGCCGAGGCGCTGGAGGTCGCGCAGGTCCGCAGCCTGCTCGGCGAGCTGCCGAGGGCGGGCCCGCTGGACTGGGCCCGGCCGTTTCGGGCACCGCACCACGGCGTGTCGATGGCCGGTCTCATCGGCGGCGGCAGCGGGCTCGCGCTTCCAGGGGAGATCAGCCGCGCCCACCACGGCGTCCTGTTCCTCGACGAGCTGGCCGAGTTCCAGACCCCGGTCCTGCAGGCTCTGCGCCAACCCCTGGAGGCGGGCCGGGTCACCATCACGCGCTCCGGCGGCTCCGTGGCGTACCCCGCCCGGTTCACGCTCGTCGCGGCCACCAACCCGTGTCCGTGCGGATGGGCGGGCGATGGTCTCCGCGGCTGTCGCTGCACGCCCGCGGCGGTCGACACGTATCAGCGCCGGCTGTCCGGTCCCTTGCTCGACCGCATCGACCTCCAGGTCACGGTCCGCCGCGTGCCGCTCGAGAGCCTGGCCTCGGAGCCGCGCGGCGAATCCTCCGCGATGGTCCGCGACCGCGTGATGGCGGCGCGCGCAAAGCAGCTGGCGCGCCAGGGATCCCTGAACGCCCAGCTGAGACCCGCCCGCCTCCGCCAGCTCGCAGGTCTCTCGACTCCGTCGCGCCGCACGCTCGAGCGCTGGGGCGCCCAGCGCGGCCTCACCGCGAGGGGTTTTCATCGCGCGTGGAGGGTCGCTCGGACCGCGGCCGACCTCGACGCGTCGGAACAGATCGAAGAGCACCACGTGCTCGAGGCGTTGGGGTTCCGCCTGCAAGATGTCGCCGCCTGACTCGAGCCGGTTGCGGACGCGCGGCCGCTGGCCGCCGCCCGAGGGACCGCGGGTCGCCATCGTCGGCTCGCGACGGCCCTCGCCGTACGGCGAGGCGGTGGCCGAGGAGCTGGGCCTGGAGCTGGCCCGGGCAGGCGTGGTGGTGGTCAGCGGCCTGGCGCTCGGGATCGACGCCGCAGCGCACCGGGGAGCGCTCAACGGCGGCGGGGTGACCGTCGCCGTGATGGGCACCGGCGTCGACGTCATCTACCCGTCCGCCCACGGCGCGCTCGCCGAGGCGATCCTGCAGGCCGGAGGTGCGCTGGTCAGCCAGTTCCCCGACGGCACCGCGCCGCGCCGGCACAACTTCCCGGCCCGCAACTACACGATGGCCGCCCTCTCGGACGTCGTGGTCGTCGTCGAGGCCGGGGAAGGATCGGGCGCCCTCATCACGGCCGAGGCTGCGCTCGACCTACATAAAGAGGTAATGGCCGTGCCCGGCAGCGTCTTCTCGCCGCTGTCGGTCGGCACCCACGGGCTGCTGCGCGATGGGGCGGCCCTGGTCCAGAACGCCCGCGACGTGCTGTCGCTCCTGAACCTGAACCACGAGGTCCTGGACGACCCGATGGCGGCGCCACCCCACCTGGGAATCCGGCTTCCGGCGCTGCGCGACGGCATCCTTTCCCACCTGTCAGACGTACTGGCTTTGAACGCGGCGGACATCGCTCGAAAGCTGCAGCTCCCGGTGGCGGAAGTGCTCGGCCGGCTGACCGCCCTGGAGCTCGACGGGGCGGTTAAACGGCACCAGGGCGGGTATGTAAGGGCGTTGCGTCGGGGCAAAGAACGAGCGTAGGATTGCCCGCCACCCGCCCTCACGGGAGCCCCGACGAGGAACAAACGTCCGGGTTTGGGAATAAAGAGAGAGCTATGCCAGAGGGTCTGATCATCGTCGAGTCGCCTGCCAAGGCCAAGACGCTGAAGCGGTTTTTGGGTGACCGTTTCGACGTCCTGGCCTCGATGGGCCACGTCCGCGACCTGCCGGAAAAGGAGATGGGGGTCGAGGTCGACGACGGCTTCAAGCCCCACTACGAGGTGGTGGAAAGCCGGCGCAAGACGATCAACGAGCTGAAGTCTGCGGTCAAGAAGGACAGCGAGGTCATCCTCGCCTCCGACCCCGACCGAGAGGGCGAGGCCATCGCCTGGCATCTCGCAGAGGTGCTCAAGCTCAAGGACCCCAAGCGCATCGAGTTCCACGAGATCACCTCGGACGCGGTCCGTCGTGCGCTGGAGAGCCCGCGCGAGATCGACATGCGGTTGGTCAACGCCCAGCAGGCGCGCCGGGTCGTCGACCGGCTGGTCGGCTTCCGCCTCAGCCCGTTCCTCTGGAGCAAGGTCCAGAAGGGCATCGGGGCCGGTCGCGTGTCGTCCGTCGCTCTTCGCCTGGTGGTCGACCGTGAGGAGGAGATCCGCAAGTTCGTCGCGGTCGAGTCATGGACGATCGACGTCGAGCTGGCCCGGCGTGGCGCGGAGAACCACTTCACCGCCCGCCTCAACCGGCCCATCGGTTCGGCCGCGACGGAGACCGACGCCAAGTTCGAGATCCACAACGAGGCCGAGGCGCAGGACATCGTGCGCAAGCTGGAGGGCGCGAACTATCGCGTCACCGGCGTCGAGCAGAAGCGCCGGACCAAGAGCTCGAACCCGCCTTACATAACGTCGACCCTGCAGCAAGACGCTTCCAGCCGGCTGCGCATGAGGCCGCACATCGCGATGCGCATCGCGCAGCAGCTGTACGAAGGCATCGAGCTTGGCGCCGAAGGGCCGACGGGTCTCATCACGTATATGCGCACCGACTCCACCCGGATCTCGGCCGACGCCGACGCGAAGGTCAAGGGCTGGATCAAGTCCGAGCACGGAGATAAGTACCTCGGCGCCTCGCGCGCGGCGAAGGCGGTTCCGGGTGCCCAGGACGCGCACGAAGCCATCCGGCCCACCGACGTCAGCCGCACCCCTGACTCGATCCGCCACTACCTGAACGCGGACCAGCTGAAGCTCTACGACCTCATCTGGAGACGATTCGTCGCCAGCCGCATGGCGCCGGCCGTGTACGACCAGACCCAGGTCGAGATCGAGGGCGGCGAATACGTCTTCCGAGCGACTGGCTCGATCCTCGCGTTCGACGGTTTCTACAAGGTGTGGGGCCGCGACGAAAACGGCGAGAACGAGCTGCCGCAGCTGGCGCAGGGCGATGACCTCGACTACCACGGCCTGAAGCCCGAGCAGCACTTCACGCAGCCGCCGCCGCGCTACACGGAGGCCACGCTCATCAAAGAGCTGGAGCAGCGCGGCATCGGCCGGCCGTCTACCTACGCGCCGACCGTGCAGACCATCACGCGGGAGCACGGATACGTGGAGATCAAGGAGCGCCGCCTGCACCCGACCCGCGTCGGGGAGGCAGTGAACGCCCTGATGGTCGACCACTTCAAGACCATCTCGGACGACGAGTACACCTCGAAGCTCGAGAAGCGGCTCGACGAGGTCGAGAGCGGCAGCCAGGAGTGGGTGCCGGTCGTCAGGGACTTCTACGGTCCGCTGCAGCGGATGCTGAGCGCCGCCGAGGAGGCGACGCCCGCCGACACCGACGAGGAGTGCCCGCTCTGCCACGAGGGCCACCTGGTCCGCAAGGCAAGCCGTTTCGGACCGTTCATGGGCTGCTCGCGCTATCCGAAGTGCAAGTTCCGCCGGGCCCTGACGCCGGATGGCGAGGCGCCGCAGCCCAAGCTACTGGACGAGGCGTGCCCGACGTGCGGGCGGCCGCTACAGATGCGGACCGGCCGCTATGGCGAGTTCATCGGATGCTCCGGCTATCCCGAGTGTAAGTACATCAAGCGCGACGCCGCGGCCGAGGCCAAGCCCACCGGCGAGAAGTGCCCGCAATGTGGGGAGGGGGATCTCGTCGAGCGGACCGGCCGCTACGGACCTTTCGTCGCCTGCTCGCGCTATCCAGACTGCAACTACCGGGCAAACATGGGCAAGGACGGCAAGCCTCGGCAGGGGCCGAAGGTGCTGGACGAGCCGTGCCCGATCTGCGGCAAGCCGCTCGTCGAGCGGCGCGGCCGGTTTGGACTGTTCAAGTCCTGCTCCGACTACCCCAAGTGCCCGGGCCCGAAGGGCGTCGCGAAGACGAAGAAAGCCGAGGTTTCAGCCTGACCTCCCCACTGGTGGGGAGGTGGCGCGCAGCGCCGGTGGGGAGGCGGAGTCCCTAATTGGAATCTGCGCCCGTCGGTTTCCCGGCGACCAGTAGTGGGTAGAATCGCTTAGCCAGTCTTAATCGACTGAGTTAGCACGCCTGGGCCATTGCCCCTGTCCTCCGTTCGGAGGCGGCTCCCCGGGCGGAAGTAGAACAGGAGGCAACAGACACACGTGGCTCAAGTGACCTTGAAGCAGCTGCTGGAGGCAGGCGTCCACTTCGGACATCAGACCAGCCGCTGGAACCCGAAGATGAAGACCTACATCTTCACCGCCCGCAACGGCATTCACATCATCGACCTGCAGAAGACCGTCCGCCTGCTGGACGACGCGTGGGAGTTCACGCGCAACGTCGCCGCGAGCGGCCGTCCGGTGCTCTTCGTGGGCACCAAGAAGCAGGCTCAGGAGACCATCCAGACCGAGGCCGCGCGGTGCGGTATGTACTTCGTCAACCGCCGCTGGATGGGCGGCATGCTGACCAACTTCAGCACGGTCAAGAAGCGCATCGACCGCCTGCAGGAGCTTCGCAAGATGCAGCAGGAAGGCCAGTTCGAGCAGATGCCTAAGAAGGAGGCCAAGCGTCTCCAGGACGAGCTGGACCGCCTGATGTTCCACTTCGACGGGATCGCCGACATGAAGAGGCTGCCCGGTGCCCTCTACGTGGTCGACCCGCGCAAGGAGCACATCGCGGTGACCGAGGCGAACCGGCTCAAGATCCCGGTGGTCGCGATCACGGACTCCAACTGCGACCCCGACCTGATCACGTACGTGATCCCGGGCAACGACGACGCGATCCGCGCCGTCAAGCTGCTGACGGGCAAGATCGCGGACGCGTGCCAGGAAGGCCGCCAGGAGGCCGCCGCCCGTGGCGAGATCCTGCCTGAGGTCGAGGAGCGCGAGTTCCTCGAGACGCCTCGCTACGAGGAGATCGAGGAGTACCTCGAGGACGAGGAGGACTACCTGCCGACGGTGTCGGAAGAGGAGTTCATCGGACGCACCGCGGACGACGAAGAGGCTCGTTGATGGCCGTGGACATGGACCAGGTCAAAAAGCTGCGTGAGCTCTCGGGCGCGGGCTTCATGGACTGCAAGAACGCGCTCGAGGAGGCCGGCGGAGACTTCGACAAGGCCTACATGATCCTGCGCGAGAAGGGAATCGCCAAGGCTGCCAAACGCGCCGACCGCGCGACGGGCCAGGGTGTCGTCGAGGCGTACCTGCACACCACCTCGCCCGACTTCCCGCCGCAGCTCGGCGTGCTCATCGAGGTCAACTGCGAGACCGACTTCGTCGCCAAGGGCCAGGACTTTCGCAAGCTCGCGAAGGAGCTGGCGCTCCAGGTCGCCGGGTTCGGCGCGCGCTGGGTCTCCCGCGAGGAGGTTCCCGACGAGGTGCTCGTCACGGAGCGCGAGGTCTATGAGGCGAAGGCGCGCCAGGACGGCAAGCCCGAGCAGGTGATCAACCGGATCGTCGAGGGGCAGATCGAGGACTTCCTCAAGCACAACTGCCTGCTGGAGCAGGAATACTTCCGCGAGCCTGGCCGCACCGTGCAGCAGCTCATCGCGGAGAACATCTCCAAGCTCCAGGAGAACATCGCGGTCCGCCGCTTCGCGCGATTTAACATCAGAGAGTCCTGAGCCACGCCGGGCGGGCGCCGGGGCGCACTGATGAGATGAATGTCAACGGCGCGCCGAAGTACAACCGGGTTCTGCTCAAGCTGAGCGGCGAAGCGCTTGGCGGGGGCAGGGACTACGGGATCGATCTCCAGGTCGTCGAGACGATCGCCGCGCAGATCAAGCGCGTGCATCAGATGGGCGTGCAGATCGCGCTGGTGGTCGGCGGGGGAAACATCTTCCGCGGCCTGGCTGCAACTGAGCGTGGCTTCGACCGCGCGACCGGCGACTACATGGGCATGCTGGCGACCGTGATCAACGCCCTGGCGCTGCAGGACGCCCTCGAGCGGACCGGCATCCCCGCCCGGACCATGACCGCGATCCAGATGCCGCAGGTCGCGGAGCCCTACATCCGCCGCCGGGCGGTGCGCCACCTCGAAAAGGGCCGCGTCGTGATCCTCGCCGCGGGGACAGGTAACCCGTACTTCACCACCGACACGACAGCCGCCCTCCGCGCGGTGGAGATCGAGGCGGACGTCATCCTTAAGGCCACCAAGGTGGACGGGGTCTACACGGCCGACCCGAAGCGAGACCCGACCGCCACGAAGTTCGAGCGGCTGGGTTACATGGAGGTGCTGAACCGAGGCATCGAGGTGATGGACAACACCGCGCTGACGCTTTGCATGGACAACGACGTGCCGATCGTCGTCTTCAATCTGCTCACCCCCGGCAACATCGAACGCGTCGTGCTCGGTGAGGAGATCGGCACACTCGTGAGCGCGCGTTCTTGATCGACCCCATCCTGCGTGAGGCCGAGACGAAGATGGCGAAATCGGTCGAGCACTTCGCGGCCGACCTCGCGACCATCCGCACCGGCCGCGCAAACCCCGCCCTGATCGACAAGGTCATGGTTCCGTACTACGGAACGCCGACACCTCTCAACCAGCTCGCCCAGATCAGCTCGCCCGAGCCGCGCCTGCTCGTCGTGCAGGTCTACGACAAGAGCCAGATCGCCGTGGTCGAGAAGGCGCTGCGTCAGAACGAACAGGGTCTGAATCCGGCGAGCGACGGCCAGGTGATCCGCGTCCCGATCCCGCCACTAACGGAGGAGCGCCGGCGGGAGTACGTGAAGCTCGTCAAGCAAAAGGCGGAGGAGGCGAGGGTGGCGATCCGCAACGTTCGGCGCGACGAGCTGCACCGGATCGAGCACATGCAGAAGCAGGGCGAGGTGGCCGAGGACGACTCGAAGCGCGCGACGGGGCGCCTGCAGAAGATCACCGAGGGTCAGATCGAGAAGGTCGACGCCCTGGCGGCCCGGAAAGAACACGAGGTCATGGAGGTCTAGGGACACCGCTCCCTGGGTGGCGTCAGATACGAAAACGGCCCCGCGGGGGTAGACCGCGAGGCCGCGCGAACGAAGGGAGGGATTGTCTACGCGTGTAGAACGCCCCGGTGGGTCAGCGCGCGGAAGACCACCAGCAAGATGGCGGCTCCTACGAAGGCCACCACGATCTCGATGACGATGTTGGTGGTCGCGATGCCGGCGAGGCCCGCGAGCCAGCCGCCCAGGAATCCGCCGAGGATGCCGACCACGATGTCCCAGATCAGGCCCATGCCCTTGCCGGTGAGCACCTTGCTGGCCAGGAACCCGGCGATGCCGCCGACGATGATCCAGACGATGAAACCAGTCATGTCTACGTAACCTCCACTTCCGCCTTGCGGCGGTGATTTGATCGGCGCGAGGCGCCGGGACCCGGCTTGTCGCCTTCGGTCCCGCCGAACTCAGCGAGCATCGCGCGCCTCTTCGCGAGAGCGTTGGTTGCGATGCGTTTGATCTGTGAACGTTGGGCTACCGCGTAGGACGCGATCGCGCCCGCGATGAGTCCGATCGCGAACATTCCGGCGAGCGGCCAGCCGCGCGATGGGGATGGCCGGCGCAAGGCGGCGATCTGCCTCATCGAGGCGTCGTTCCACCTTTTCGCCCAGGATCGCAGGTCGGTCATGAGGTCGCCGGCTTCGTGCCGCGGGGCGCGGTAACGATTCTGATGAGCATCGCCAGACCCCAGCCGATCACCGCATAGACGGCGATGGCCACGAGGTCTGCGGTCTCGAAGCTGTTGGCCTTCGACCCGCCGTTGCCGAAGATGCCCTGAAACGGCGCCACGAGCGGTCCGCTGACCGTGTAGAGGAAGTTGACGAAGGCCGATTGCGCGGATGCCCCCAGCAGCTTCCCCAGGAAGCGCGCGGCGATGAGAATGTCGATCACTCCGACGACGAAACCGACAATGGCCGCGGCTCGGAAGTTGTAGCGCCCCTCTTCGGAGATCGAAGCCACGGGGGCCGGAGCGGGTGCGGGGGCCGGAGCGGGTGCGGGAGACGGTTGCTGAACTGCCATTATGTAGTCACCTCTTTGGAGTAACAGTCGATGAAGACCCATAACAAAGGCAGTAACCGTCGCTTTGCCGGCAGCGACGGTGACGCGGGTGGCATTTGGCGGGGGTGATAAGCCCGGGCGCGGAGAGCTCTCGAGGTCTGGAAGGCGAGGACATCCGGACAACCCATTGGGAGGACGCCAGGCACTGGATCGGCGTCTACGCCGACCTGATTCGCTTCAAGGTCGGCTTGCTGGACCGGGTGCACCGGGAGCTGCCCAAGCTTCGCGCGGTCGCACAGGAGGCTGCCGCCACCGACCTCGCGATCATCGAAGGTCAGATGCGGGGGTATCAGGGCCGGCTCGACCTGTGGTACCAGCGGCTGTGGGAGCTGCAGGGACTCCAGATGGACCCAGAAGGCCAGCTGATCCGCCACCGCGGACGGGAGCACCACCTGACGAAGCGGGAATTCCAGCTGCTGCAGTTCTTGCTCGACCATCCACACCGCTTCTTCACCGTCAACCAGCTGCTCGCCAGAGCCTGGGCCGACCCCGCGCTGTTTCCGGAAGAGGTGCGGAACTACGTGCGCCGCCTCCGCAAAATCCTGGCCGACCTCGCCATCCCGTGCGAGCTGGTGAACCGCCCAACTCGGGGCTATTCGCTCGTCTTCCGACCGGACGACTGAATCCAGGAGGGGTCAGAAGGCTCGGTAGCGAGCAAATCGAGAAAGTTACTGACCTTCTTATGCCACCCGACGTGAAATAGCGTTGTGAACCTTTCGGATGACGATCGCCTGCGGCCCGACATCGTCGCTGCCGTCCGGGGAGGCGACTCCAGTCGCGCCATGGATGGAGAGGGCGATCCCCGGAGTGCGTCGATGGACGAAGCGCTCTACTGGCGGCAGATCTACCGGGAGATCCTGGCCATGGAAGAGAAGGTCATGGATCGCATCCAGGCCCTCATGGCGAGGCAGTCCGCGGAAGCCAAGCGCGAGGTGGAGCTGACCAACGTCCCTGTCGTCGCGGCTCAAGCTGAGCGATTTCGCCGGCGCCTCGGATTCTGGACCGCAAGGGTGCATGAGCTTGAGTAGCATCGTGATGGCTCATCCGGCAACGCTGGAGCAGCGCCTGCGCGTGATACGCCGCAAGCGCACGGCATCGCGACGTTCGGACGCCACCACGATGGCTCTCTGGATCACCGGCTTGACCGCTCTGGTGACCGTAGGGGTTGCGAACCTGGTGAGCGGTCATTAAGCACGGATGAACAAGGATTGACGATGGACAGCACGTCGCTTCCCGATGACGTCGCGGGACCGGACGTGCTGCCGGGCGAGAGGCGTACGCGTCTCAGCGGCGCGTGGACGGCAGTCGTTGTCGGGCTCCTTGCCCTGGTCGCGATCCTCGTTTTCATCCTGCAGAATCAGAAGAGCGTGGAGGTGTCCTTCCTGACGTTCTCGGGTCACCTTCCCCTGGCCGTTGCTCTGCTGTTCGCCATGATCCTGGGCGGCCTGATCGTGTTTGCGTTCGGAGCGGCCCGGCTTCTCCAGCTCCGGATGGTGGCAGGCCGAGCCCGCCGCAAGACCGCCGACTCGCGACCAGCCGCCGCCGGCGGCTGACGATCGTGCTCCTGCATCCCATGGACGCCGACTAGGGAGGTCTGGGCAGGAGAGCCGAGTTAACGCCCGGTCGGTACGCTTTCTCCACCCGTGGACTCCCAGGTCCCCCGCCACATCGGGATCATCATGGACGGCAACGGCCGGTGGGCCCGCCGTCAGAGCCGTCCGGCAAGCTTCGGCCACCGCGCCGGCGTGCGCTCCATCAAGCGGGTCCTCCAGGCATGCGAGGACTTCGGCGTCCACGCCCTTTCCATCTACGCCTTCTCGACCGAGAACTGGACCCGGCCACGCGCCGAGGTCCGGGCCCTCATGCGCCTCTTCCACGAGACGATGCAGCGTGAGATCGACGAGATGCACCGCCGCGGCGTGCGCATCCTGGTCAGCGGCCGGCGCGACGAGCTCTCGCCCCGGATGCGGGACCGGATCGAGGAGGCAATGGCGAGGACGCGGGATAACACGAACGGCATCCTGAACGTTTGTCTCAATTACGGAGGCCGGGCGGAGATCGTCGACGCGGTTCGCAAGCTGGTTCACGACGGGGTCTCGTCGCGGGACGTCGACGAGGCGTCGATCTCCGCCCGCATGTACCAGCCGGACCTACCCGATCCCGATCTGATCATCCGCACCGCGGGCGAGCACCGCGTCAGCAACTTCCTGCTGTGGCAGGGCGCATACGCGGAGATGCTCGTCACCGAGACGCTGTGGCCGGACTTCGACGCCGACGACCTGAAGGCCGCGCTGGACGACTACGCGTCGCGGGTGCGCCGCTTCGGTGGCAGACCGGCGGCCGAGACCGCCGCCGGTGCGGTGAGATGACCACCCGCAACGAGTCCCTGCTCGGTAGCTGGAAACCGAGCCCCCTGATGGTCCGCATCCTCAGCGCGATCGTCATCCTCGCGGTAGTCATCGGGCTCGTCTTTGCCGGCCTTTTCGGCGTGTACGCGCTGGTCTTGATCCTCGGCGGTCTCGCCCTGTGGGAGTTCTACGGCCTATCCGACCGCATGGGGTCGCGAGCCCCGGCGTGGCTTCTCTTCCCGCTGGGATTCTTCTTCGCCTTCAGCGGAACCGTGCTCAAGGCCATCGACGTGGACCTGGTCCTTGCGCTGGCCCTGGTCGGCGGCCTCGCGGCGTTCCTGGTCGTTCCGGGGCGCCGGCAGGGATTGAGCCGGTGGGCGATGGGCATGGCCGGGGCGCTCTATATCGGCATGCCTTTCAACTTCTACCTGCTGCTCTACACGTCGAAGCCCAACGGCCTCGTGTGGACGCTGTTCACGATATTCGCCGTCGTGGTCAGCGACGCGGCGGCGCTGCTCATCGGCAGCCGCATCGGCCGGCATCCGTTCTTCGCCAGCATCAGCCCGCACAAGACCGTGGAAGGCGCCATCGCCGGCGTCGTTGGAGCGGTCATCGTGATGTTCCTTGGCATCTCCGGAGTGCTCGGCATCTCGCCGTTGCACGCGATCGTCCTCGGGTTCCTGGTCGGTACCAGCGCGGAGATCGGCGACCTGGTCGAGTCGCAGATGAAGCGCATCGCGGACGTCAAGGACTCCTCGCGCCTCATCCCGGGTCACGGTGGGGTCCTGGACCGCATCGACTCGATCCTGTTTCCGCCGATCCTGGTGTACTTCTACGTGACCGTATTTCACCTGCTGTAGATGCGACCTCTGAACATCGCGGTCCTGGGCGCAACCGGATCGATCGGACAGCAGACGCTCGACGTGATCGATCGCAACCCCGAGCGGTTCAAGCTCTTCGGTCTCACGGAGGGCGCGCGGTCGACGCATCGCAAAGCCGAGTTCCTCATCCAGGGACAGGCGGGGGAGGGGGACTTCGACGCAAGGGTCGAAGAGATGGTCACCCATCCACGCTGCGACCTCGTCGTGGTCGCGATCCCCGGGGCTCGCGCGCTGCCGCCCACGCTGGCGGCGCTGCGGGCCGGCAAGGAGATCGCGCTGGCGACCAAGGAGGTGCTGGTGATGGCGGGCGCGATCGTGATGGGCGCGGCCGGCGAGAAGGGCCTGCGGCCGATCGACTCCGAGCACAGCGCCATCTGGCAGTGCCTTTGGGGGGAGGAGCGAAGCAGCGTCAGGCGGCTGATCATCACGTCCAGCGGAGGGCCGTTCTGGGGCCGGCCGGAGCTGGACCTCGACCAGGTCACGGTCGAGGAGGCGCTCAACCACCCCCGCTGGTCGATGGGGCCGAAGGTGACGATCGACTCGGCGACGCTGATGAACAAAGGCCTCGAGATGATCGAGGCGCACCACCTCTTCGGCATCCCGCTCCGGGACATCTCGGTGACGATCCACCCGCAGAGCGCGGTTCACTCGCTCGTCGAGTTCGTCGACGGCTCGCTCAAGGCGCAGATCGGGCGGCCCGACATGCGGCTGCCGATTGCCGTCGCCCTGGCCTATCCCGACCGGCTGCCGTACGCGGTGCCGCCGACGTCGGTCGAGGACCTTGGCGAGCTGACGTTCTACAGGCTCGACGAGGCGCGGTTCCCGAGCGTAGGCCTGGCCCGCCGGGCATCCCTCCGCGGCGGTGGCCACCCCGCCGTCCTGAACGCGGCCAACGAGGAGGCCGTGAACGCCTTCCTGGCCATGGAGATCCCGTTCAGCGGCATCGTGAGCGCGGTGGAGCGGGCCCTGAACGCCTTCGCGGGTTGCGGCGACACCCTGGAGGAGATCCTCGAGGCCGACCGCTGGGCGAGGGCTTATCTCAGGGATACCCGGGGGACCCGTCCCGTACGCTAGGAACCACATGAACGCCGTCCTGGTCGTCGCCGGAATCGTCGGCATGTTCCTCCTCCTGATCGCACCGCACGAGGCCGGCCACTTCGCGCTGGCGAAGCTGTTCAAGGTGCGGGTGATCGAGTTCTCGATCGGGGCGGGGACGAAGCTCTGGTCGATGACGCGAGGCGGGACCGTGTACGCCATTCGCGCCCTGCCGATCCTCGGCTACGTCCGGATGGGGGGCATGGAGGCGGGTGACTTCGAGGATCCCAACGGCTTCCACCGCAAGGCGGCATGGCAGCGGATCCTGATCCTGATTGCCGGTCCTGCCGCCAACTTCCTGGTCGCCATGGTCATCGCCGGCGGGATCGAGCTGACCCAGCTCAACACAGATCCCGGCAAGGTGCTCACTCTCGTCCCCGGGTCTCCCGCCGCCTCGGTCGGCATGCAGAGCGGGGACAGCATCCGCACGGTCAACGGGAAGCCGGTGAACGCGATCGGCCTGGTCAAGGACGAGGAGGGCGCGGCCCCTGGCGCGCCGCTGGTCCTTACCGGCGTCCACCCGAACGGCAAGCCGTTCACGGTGACGGTCACGCCGAAGACCTATGACTCCAAGACCAACACGTGGAGCACGTGCGACCTGCAAAACCCCTGTCAGATCGGCATCGGCATGCCGCGGCGACTGATCGGCTGGCAGACCGCGGTCACGGACGGCGTGAAATTTCCGTTCGTCGTGATCGGAGGTCTCGTGACGGGGCTCAGCCAGCTCGTGACCGGCGAGGTCCCGGGCGGGCTGCTCGGACCCAACGGCGTGACCGGCCCGATCGGGATCGGCGAGGTTGCGACACAGGCCGTCGGCCTCGGTTTCGACACGTACCTCGGCTTCGTGGCCCTGCTCTCCGTGGCCCTCGGGTTCACCAACCTGCTTCCATTCCTCGCCCTCGACGGAGGGCGCATCGTGGTCGTCGTCATCGAGGCGCTGCGCCGGCGGCCCTTCAACCGCACGGCCGAGCTGAACGTGCAGCGCTTCGGCCTGGTCACGCTGCTTGCGCTGGCCGTGTACATCAGCGCGCTCGACATCATCCGCATCGCGAGCGGGCAGTTCCCCGTGCTCCAGCGCTGATGGCGCTGGTCAACCGCCGCAAGGCGATTCCGGTCCGAGTCGGCAACGTCGTGATCGGCGGCGCCGCGCCAATCGCGGTCCAGACGATGACCAAGACCGATACGCGCGACGTCAAGGCGACGGTGCGGCAGATCCACGAGCTGAAGGAGGCCGGGTGCGAGATCGTGCGGCCGGCGGTGCCCGACAAGGAGGCCGCCGAGGCGCTCAAGGAGATCGTCAAGCAGTCCCCGCTGCCCGTGATCGCCGACATCCACTACGACCACACGCTGGCCCTGCTGGCGATCGAGGCCGGGGTGCACTGCCTGCGCCTCAACCCCGGCAACATCCCGGACCGCGACAAGGTGGTCAAGGTCGTCATGGCGGCCAAGGAGCGCCAGATCCCCTTTCGCATCGGCGTGAACGCGGGCTCGCTGCCTGAAGAGGTGCACAAGAGCCTGCGCGAGCAGCACCACATCGACCGCGACGACCGCGAGCGCACCGCCGACCGCATGGTCGAGGTGGCGCTCGGCCACTGCAAGATCCTCGAAGACCTCGACTACGGCCCGGGCTACATCAAGGTCTCGCTGAAGGCGACCGACGTCTGGACCAACATCCTGGCCAATCGAAAGTTCGCGACCGCCAGGCAGTATCCGATCCACCTCGGCGTCACGGAATCGGGCCCCGTCGAGGCCGGGAGCATCCGCAGCGCGGTCGGCATGGGCATCCTGCTGAGCGAGGGCATCGGTGACACGATTCGCGTCTCCCTCGCGACGTCGGATCCGCGCGAAGAGGTGCGGGTGGCGCACGAGATCCTCAAAACGCTTGCCTTCCGAAAGGAGAGCCCGACCCTCGTCGCCTGTCCGACGTGCGGCCGCCTCGAGTACGACATGGTGCCGATGGTGAAGCAGGTCGAGGCCTACATCGCGAAGCTGAAGGTGCCGATCACGGTCGCCGTGATGGGCTGCGTCGTCAACGGCCCGGCCGAAGCGCGCCACGCCGACATCGGTGTCACCGGTGGCCGGGGCAAGGGCGTGATCTTCAAGAAAGGTACCCTTTTCAAGACCGTGCCCCAGGAAGAGCTTCTCCCCGTTCTGCTGGCCGAGATCGACGCGATCGCGGCCGAGCACGCGCCCGCGGCGCCGGCTCCGCTCCCGTCCTAGCCCCAAGCCGGTCCTCCCCATGAGTGGGGAGGTGGCGCCGTTGGCGCCGGAGGGGCGGGGCGCACAAAGTTGATTCCAGATCATTGATGCTTGGGAGCTAGAGGCATGAAGCAGGAAACCGAGGAGCAGCAGGACTTTGTGAAAGAAGTCACCAAGATGTCCGACGACTTCGACCGCTGGTACACGGACGTGATCCGCAAGGCCGAGATGGCCGACTGGTCGGGTGTGCGCGGGATGATGGTCGTCCGTCCTTACGGCTGGGCGATGTGGGAGGCGATCACCGCCGCCTTCGACGCCATGATCAAGGAGAGCGGGCACGAGAACTGGGCCTTCCCCCTTTTGATCCCCCGCGAGTTCCTGATGAAGGAGGCGGAGCATGTCGAGGGCTTCGCGCCCGAGGTCGCGTGGGTCACGAAGGCGGGCGGCAACATGGAAGAGCTCGAGGAGCCCCTTGCCGTGCGTCCCACGTCCGAGACGATCATCGGCCAGCTCATCAAGCGCTACATCCAGAGCCACCGCGACCTGCCCAAGCTGACCAACCAGTGGAACAGCGTCGTGCGCTGGGAGATGCGCTCCCGCCTGTTCCTGCGGAGTCGCGAGTTCTGGTGGCAGGAGGGGCACACGTTCCACGCCTCGGCGCAGGAGGCGATGGACGAGGTTGCGCTGATCCTCGGTTATTACAAATCGATCGCCGAAGACTGGCTGGCCATCCCCGTCCTGACGGGCAAGAAGTCGCCTGCCGAAACGTTCCCCGGCGCCGTTTACACGCTCACCCTGGAAGGATTGATGCGCGACGGCCAGGCGCTGCAAACCGGGACGTCGCACTACTTCGGCCAGAACTTTGCGCGCGCCTACGACATCTCGTTCTCGAACAAGGAGAACGAGCGCGAGCTGTGCTACTCCACGTCGTGGGGCATCAGCACGCGTCTTGTCGGAGCGCTGGTCATGGCGCATGGCGATGACTCAGGGATCATCGTTCCGCCCAAGGTTGCACCCATTCAGGTCATCGTCGTCCCGATCTTCCGCGACGAGGAAGGCCGCGCCAAGGTGGAGCGATTCATCGAGAGCTGGTCGCCTCAGCTGAAGGCGGCTGGGATTCGCCACCGCGTCGACTGGCGTGACGAACGACCGGGCGACAAGTACGCGCACTGGGAGCTGAAGGGTGTCCCGCTACGCCTGAACGTGGGCGCACGCGATGCCGACGCAGGCCAGGTCGAGATGGTCGACCGCCTGACCCGACAGAAGGTCAGCGTGCCCGTGTCAGGGATCGCCGGTCGCCTGCAGGCCGAGCTCGATGGTTTTCAGACGACGCTGTTTGAGCGCGCCCAGAAGTTCCAGGGCGACAACACCTTCGAGCTGGAGACGCTGCAGGAGGTCGTCGCGCACTTCCGCGAGCGGGGCGGCTTCGTTTGGGCGGGCTGGTGCGGCGCGCCTGAGGACGAGGCGCGAATCAAGGCCGAGGCAGGAGGCGTAACGGTGCGCACGATCGACGAGGGCGCCCGGGTATCGGGAAAGTGCCTGGTGTGCGGCAAGCCGGCGAAGTTCAGGGTGTCGCTCGCTCAGGCCTACTAAGGCGCCCGGCGCATCCCCGGATAGTCCGGACTATCCGGGGTTTGGGTCGGAGTTCATCTCCCATTGTCCGGACTAACCGGATATCGGGCCAACATCGCGCGCGCTCGACGCACATGGGCGACAACAGATCGCGGGGCTCGAAGGTCGGCGGCCGTGAAACTGATTCGACCAGATCGCTGCGGCTTCCCAGATCACATGCTGTCCGAATTGCGGACGTTGTGCGAAACCGATGCCGAACGATCACGTCCGACTCAGGGAGCGCCGCACGTCTCAGCCTCACTCCAGCCCGAGCTCGAACCGGGAGGTCACGCGTGATGGTTACCTCAATCGGTTCACGCCACCCAACGTCAAGGCCAAGCAGCCAGGCCGCTGTGAGCCCTGAGAACGCGAACTCGGCCGGCATCCTCTGTGCGACTGCTCGCAACTTCAGCCTGGCATCTTGTGGAAGGTCGACCCAGACGTATTGGCCGCGACTCATACGCGTCCAGAACTTCGTCTGCAGATCGTCCCAACGCATCCCGACCTGCATGGCATCGGCCACGGTAAAGGGACCGTGTCGCAGCTCGGTGTGAGGAAGAGATCTGACGGCCATGGCTTCGAGCATCGCTCCACTGCGCATACCTACAACCGCGCCTGTAAAGAGCCGCACACCATCGGATAGTCCGGACGAAGGGGCGTCAAGTCCCGCGCAAACCTCGGATAGTCCGGACTATCCGAGAGTTAGGAGGTGGGGTTCTCGAACGCCCCGATGCTCGGCGCGTCCGGATGCAGCGATTTCTGCGGGATCAGCGTCAGCGAGCCGTTCGCGACCGCGTCCATCACCGCCTCGGCCACATCCGGGTGGAAATGCGTCCCCGCGCCCTGCCGCACCTGCTCCACCGCGACCCCCATCGACATCCCGCGCCGGTACGGGCGATCCGACGTCATCGCATCGATCGCGTCCGCCGCGCTGACGATCCAGGCGAACATCGGCAGCTCGTCTCCCTTCTTGCGGTCCGGATACCCCTTGCCGTCGTACCGCTCGTGGTGCGACCGCACGATGACGAGCTCGTCAGTCAGCATGTGCAGCTTGCTCAGGATGTTGAAGCCGACGATGGTGTGGCTCTTCATCTGATCGAACTCCGCCTCGGTCAGCTTGCCCGTCTTCTGAATCACGGCATCCGGCACGCCCATCTTGCCGATGTCGTGCAGCCGGCCGCCCCGCTCGAGCCGCACCCACGGCTCCTGGTCGTGCGGTGAGTAGTGCATCTGGCGCGCGATCATCAACGCGTACTGCGTGACCCTCTCGGAGTGTCCGGCGGTGTAGCGATCCTTCGCGTCGACCGTGACGGCCAGAGCCTCGAGCGCCTCGAGGATGACCTCCTCGCGATCTTTGAACAGGCGGGCGTTGTCGATCGCCACGGCCGCCTGCGTCGCGAGCTCCGTGACCAGGTTGCGATGGTCGGCCGTGAACGCGTGGCCGACCTGGTAGTTGGCGAGGAACACCACGCCGAGCGGCTTGCCGCGCAATGTGATCGGCACGCAGAGCACTGCCCGCGGGTTGAGCGGGCTCTCCGTGGAGGACTGATGCTCCATCGCCTCCATCACCGCCTCGTCCGTCTCCATGACCCGGCGGCAGATCTCCTCGCCGATGCCGAGCGCAAGCCTCTCCGCGGTGACGTGGTCGGTGCCAAAGCCGCCCTTCAAGACGAGCCGCCCGCCGTCCTCGAGGGCGAGGCATCCGATCTGCGCCGACGATGCTTTGGCCGCGCCGGCGAGCACCTGCTGCAGCACCTGGTTGAGGTCGAGGGTCGAGGTGGCGGCCTGCAGAGCCTCCTGCAGGTTGCGCAGCTCCCAGATGCTGCGCTCATTCTTCTCGTAGAGCTCGGCGTTTCGCACGGCGACGACGCCCTGGTTGGCGAGGGTGGCGAGCACGCGCTGGTCGTTGGCGGTCCACTCCCGCTTCTTGCCGTCGAAGACGGAGAGCGTTCCCCACAACCGGCCCTCCTCGAGCATCGGGGTGCAGATTGCCGCGTGGAGGCCGTAGGCAGTCAGGTCGGGCGGGCGGCCGAGGTCGACGTTGCCCTCGACGTCCGCGACCGCGATGGGACGCAGGCTCAGCATCACCGCGCCGACGACGCCCTGCCCGTTCTGAAATTCCAGGCGGTCGACCTCGGACGGAAAGCCGAGCGACATGATCACCTGTTGCTGCCCCTCCTCGGTCGAGCGCGTGATCAGGCCCGCGGTCGCGCCGGTCACGCGAACAGCGGCCTCGAGCGTCTTCTGCTCCAGCACCCGCGCGCCCTGCGTCACCGTGGTCAGGGCCTGCGACACCTCACCCAGCGCGTCGAGCGCCACGTCGAGGCGAGATGCCTGGCCGCTGACCGCCTGCAGAACGCGCGAGTTCTCGAGAGCCACGCCCGCCATGGAGCCCAGCTCGTTGAGGGCCCCCAGGTCGTGCTGGGAGAAGCTCGACGTGCCGCGCCGCCCAAGGCACAGCGCGCCGATGACACCGTCCTTGCTCCGGATCGGTGTCAGTGCCTCGTTGACCGTGACCGCGTGGGTCTGGAGCCTGAGCCCGCTGAACGTGTGCTGGTCCTCGGTCACGGCGTTGCGCAGCACGGTCTCGCCGGCCCGTACCCGTTGCAGCGGCTCGTCCAGCGCGTCCCTGTCATCGTCGTCGGGCTGGAAGATCACCGCGCGGCCGGCGTCGTAGCGGATGACCTCCTTGCCGCGCGCGAGGACGAGGTCGAGCACCTCCTCCATCGACTTGCCCGAGGCCTCTTTCACCAGCTCGTTCATCAGCGAGTAGCGCGCCGACTCCTGCTGCGACAGCGCGACGGCATGC